>JAFCZU010000439.1 GCA_019314185.1 Deltaproteobacteria bacterium
TCCTGGTCTGTCCCTTACGTTTGACGATATTTTAATAATAAACACGGGGCTCACGCTGTTTGGCGAAGAAAATAGACAAGGTCGAAACAACATGAGTTTCGGAAAACGTTCCCGACTTATCGACCATAAACGGGAACACCAGTTAGAAGGACTTGTGACCCTCATCGGTGTTCGGGCCACAACAGCACGAGGTATGGCTGAGAAAGCTGTCGATATTATAATAGATAAGCTCGGAAAAAAGACACCAAAATCTAAAACAGAAGTAACGCCCATTTATGGCGGAGATATCGGTTCCTTTGAGGATTTTTCAAGAGACGCCATCAAAAATAGTCCATCTGCACTTAACACCAGAAAAAAGCGTGCATTGGTTCATAATTATGGCTCCCAATATCAGCAGGTGTTGAAGTATGTTAAAGAGAATCCTACATGGATCGAAAGCGTGGGAGAGTCAACAGTTTTGAAAGTGGAAGTCATACACGCCATCAGAGAGGAGATGGCCCAAAAATTGGCAGACGTGGTCTACAGGAGGACCGATCTGGCCACGGGTGAATATCCAGGAAATGACGCCGTGGAAACGTGTGCCCATCTGATGTCCACGGAAATGGGTTGGGACGATGACAAATTAAATATGGAACTTGAGGAAGTAAAAAGAACATTCCCATTTAATAACCAGCAAATAAAAATGAGAGAGTGAGCAGAATGAATGTTTTGATTACAGGCGGTACTGGATTCATTGGATCGCGTTTGGCACTTCGGTGCCTTAATGACGGACATGCAGTACGTGTGTTTGGGCAACAAAATAATGAAGCAGAGCGAAAAAACAAAGATGACATAGAGCGCGAGGGGGCTCAGGTTATTCTGGGCTCTATGACCGACAAGGATTTGATCGATAAAGTTACACAAGGAGTCGACGTTGTTTTTCATCTAGCTGCTGCCCAGCATGAGGCCAATGTGCCGGATCATGTGTTCAGTGACGTTAATGTGACAGGAACAAAAAATCTTTTAGATATGTGCTTGAAAGCCGGGGTTAAACGATTTGTTCATGGTAGCACCATCGGCGTATATGGTAATTTTGACGGCCGGATTGATGAAGAATCTCCATGCAACCCGGAGAATATTTACGGAGTTACCAAACTTGAGGGAGAAAAACTTGTTTTATCATATAAAGATAAAATTCCTCTGGTTATCATTCGAATCTCTGAAACCTATGGCCCAGGAGATCGCAGACTTTTAAAACTTTTTAAACTAATCAATAAAAATGCATTCTTTATGATTGGCTCCGGTAAAAATTTACATCAGTTGATTTTCGTCGACGATCTTATCTCAGGCCTGTTAAACGCAGCAGACAGCGAAAAAGCGGTCGGTGAAATTATTTTGCTCGTCGGTAAAGAGCCGATCACCACCAATGATATGGTAAAGACCATAGCAGATAGCTTAAACGCCCGGATTCTCGGATTCAGGGCGCCGCGTCTGCCTTTTCTTGTTCTGGCATGGATGATGGAAACTTGTTTAAAACCCTTGGGTATTCAACCGCCGCTTCATCGAAGAAGAATGGATTTTTTTAGAAAAAGCTTCAGTTTTTCATCAAAAAAAGCGCCTGAACTACTATCATTCAAACCAAAATTTAGTTTTGAGCTGGGCGTGACTGAAACAGCCAGATGGTATAAAAAAATGGGGCTCTTGTCAGATCAAGGTGGGCAAAAACCAGACAAAGGACAAGTAAAATTGAAAATCGATACGGATTTGACTGCGCAAATTGAGCCCTTTGACACCTTCTGGGAGGCGCCGGAAGATATTGAAAAAGGCTATGCAAAATTTGCAAAATTCTATAAGCGAAACTATTTTAAATACATGCCGGAAAACAAAAATATACGTACCCTGGTTGTCAGTTGCGGCGCCGGCTATTTCATTGAGCTAATGCAAAACGAGGGGTACACGAATGTGCTGGGGATCGATTCCGATCCGGCAAAAGTGGAATACACTCAAAAGCACGGATTAAACTGCAAGGTTGAGAATGCATTTCCTTTTCTGAGGAACAACCAGGAGCCCTTTGATCTGATTTTCGCGGAACAAGAGATCAACCATCTCACCAAGGACGAGATTCTCATCTTCCTTGATCTGTGCCGGGAAAATCTCAAAGAAGGTGGAACGCTCTTCGTACACTCCCTCAATGGTGCCAACCCGATCACCGGTGCGGAAGCGCTGGCCCAGAATTTCAACCATTTTAATACATTCACCGAATACAGCCTCAGGCAAGTTCTAAGTCATGCAGAATTCAAAGACATTAAAGTGTTTCCACTCAACCTGTACATCTTTTATGAAAATCCGGTAAACTACGTCGGGATGTTTCTCAACGCCATGTTCAATACGATTTTCAGAATCGGATTTATTTTTTACGGCAAAGAAAATAAAATTTTCAGCAAAAAGATTGCTGCAGTTTGTAAGAAAGACAGTACACAATGAAACGGTGTTGAATCAGGTCATCATGAAAGAAATAGATAAAAATAGCATTATTCGCGAAAGACTGGCTGAAGGGAGATATTCACCTTTACAAACCTACATGGAGCTTACGGTAGGAAAGAAGGGAATTTTCAAGTTTCTCTGGTATGAATTTGTAACCAGTTTTTTTGGCCCCATGCCTGGAGGACTCGGTTTCTACCTGCGAAAAAATTTCTATCCTCGTCTTTTTAAAAAGGTCGGCCACGGACTGATTATAGGTCGTAATGTTGTGATTCGCCATCCAGACAACATTGAACTGGGAGATCAAGTTACCATAGATGATAATTGCCTTATTGATGCCAGGGGAGCCGGGTCGGAAGGCCTTGTACTGGAAGATAACGTGATTATTAACCGTAATTGCATGATACAGGCAAAGGAAGGACCAATCCGGTTGGGCAAACGAACCAGTATCGGTAGCAACTCTGTCATTGTTTCTCTTGGCGGCATCCACATCGGTGAGGCGGTCTTAACCGCAGGCGGTTGCTATATCAGTGCCGGTGCCTATCATTTTGAAGATACCGGCACCGCAGTCATGGACCAGGGCGCTTATACCAAAGGCCCCATTACAATAGGATCGAAATCCTGGCTTGGAACTT
>JAFCZU010000440.1 GCA_019314185.1 Deltaproteobacteria bacterium
TTTTATACTTAGCCATTTTGATCTCCTTTTATGAGTGATAATTCGGAATTAAATCCTTTCATAAATGAAGATATTTGTCTTGTACTTTTTTATATCCTATGAAATTTTCTTGTTTTGTTGATAGCAAGATTCTGTTTTTTTTATGTTGGCTAATGATTGATCGCTCGGGAAAACCTATCCGCACAGGTCGCAATTTTTGAAAAAAATATCCCTTCTAACGACCAAAATATCGGTAGTCCCTACAAAACAATGCGGGTCAATAATTTCAATAAGTTACATATTATGGCTTCTGTTAACACATAATGAAAAATCAGGTGTTTGCAAGGTAATGCAAGGCGGTATTCTCAAACCTGCATTGCTTTGTAGTGACTACCAAAATATCCATATCTTTTTTAGGCGGTGGATTTTGGTTGACATATAGCTGGGCATTGATTAGTAATTATTTTTAGTTTGGAGTGGATCGTAGGTAATTTTTTCGCCCACCCGCGCCAACCGATATAAAGCAATTTCTTATCATTTAATCCTTAAGGACAAAAACATGCCTCCTGTACCCGACTGGCTTAGAAATTTTCTCGTATCAGATTCAGAGAGTGCAGATACCGGCCAAACCGTCATTAATAATCTGGAAAATGATGGCACCATAAGAGATCAAACATGGAATAACTTTTGCCGGGATATGCAAGATGCTATAAATAAATCCCCCACTTCGGTAGAAGAAACCTTTAATTGTATTTCTGAACCCTATTCTCTACATGGACCACAGGCCCAATTGCCGAAGTCGATAACCGTGTTAAACCGCATGATCAGTGAAGAACGTTTTATTGGATACTTTTTAGCGCGAAATCACTATCCTGGCGCTTACCCGGAGACTATTAATACGTTTCTCTCGCTCCCTCTTGAAAGTCAACGGCAGCAGTTAAAGAATTGTTCATTGGGAAAAGGAGAATGTGTATGGGCATGCTTTTCTGAACCTCGCGAAGGGCAAATGGATCCCGACCCTGTCGATGATCCACGGGTCCAGGACAACGCCGTGGCTTTATGGAGGTTACTGGGCCTTGAATGTACTATAACGTCAGAAACTAACCTTGTGCGGTTGCGTTATCCCAGGGACGACAAAAGAAGAGAACTGGTTCCACTCACGATTTCAGCTGGTTTCACCAAATGCTTTCAACCCTCCGATAGCCAAAACGCTCTACACGGGTGGACATATGATCCTCGCAACCAAAAGAAGGGTTTTCCAGAGGTTGTACATAAAAACCTGCTGGGGGATTCTATATCAGACAAAGTTCGTTTGGTCAAAGTGAGAGCAGATTAGGAGATGTCTATGGAAAGGGGTCTGTTACAAAGACTGGATCATTTGGAAAGTATGTCCGAAAGCAGCTTCGAAAGATGCTTCTCACAAGCGCTTCGACCATCGGAAATCGTTGGAAATTCTCGCGATGCCGGCGCTCCTTGGGAATGGATCGTAAAAGCATACAAAAATACCAGTAACCAGAAGCTGCGGGATCAAATTATCCGCTGTGCGGAAAGAGCGATCGATATTATCCTGGCCAAGGAATCCCAAAACGTCGATCCGGAGGAGACATATCACCTGGGCATAATTCTGAGTCGGTTGCAGATAGTGAGGCTAAAAGACAAACTCAGGAGGCTTGTAGACCGGCCTTGTACTTTCAGGTTGTTCTACAGAGAAATTGACGTCCGAGAGCAACTGTTATACCACCTCGAGTCCTTAGGGCATCTGGATGTACCGTTCTGGAAAAAGGAAATACTTACTGCGCGTTTTGCCGGTCCCGCCTTCCTGGCACTCGCCCGTCAAGGACAACAGTTTGCGCTTTTGTATTTCATTTACCTTATTGAAGCATCCATAGAAATAAATGCGATCCCTGTTGCTGCTATCCTGCAGATAGTAATTGAACGTCGGAATATGGAGGGATTTTATGAAAGGCTTCTGAACTTTTTATCAGGCCAATGTCCACGGTCTGAAAATCTACCTCCGAAACTTAAAAAAGAAGCAAATGCGACAACGGAAAACAGGCGTTGGGATCAATACCGTGAGCATGCGTTTAAAGCCTTTAGGGAACAATTTGGCGAGCCGTGTTATGAGGCAGTCAAGGAACCTGATCAGGTAGTTCCATCTGAACGACCCTCGGAAACTATATCCATAGGGATTGTCATGCATGAATATTTTTTCACTGGTGGTGTGTATAAACAGTCAATAGCCTCGATATCCTCTCAGGGTGAAAGATAATGCGGGGCAAAAATTACACCAAGAGTCAGAAGGCTGACAGCCCCTTCGAAGTAATCCTCCGTAGCCATTCGCTTTTAGATGGCTTCTTTTCTCAGGAAGATGGCGCTATACTTCTTCTTTGTGGTCCGCCGGGCGCTGGCAAGACTACCTTGGGGATGTATATTTTACACAACGTTTTCCATATGCGAAAAGAAAAAGAACCAAGTCTGCCAAATGCCCTGGTGCTATCCCTGGTGGAAACTTTAAATCAGTTTCATAAAATCTGTCATCTTTACAATTTCGACTTTGGAGATGCTGATCAAGCACGAGTTCATCTTGTAGGGGGTCGCCTGGCTCCTGGAGATCAGCCCGACCTTAAGGACATCGCATCAAAAATTGATCTGACGCTCAAACCGTATGATTTCTTGCTGATAGATGGAATAAGCGTATTAGAATCACACAAGAATCACAGAAGCCAATTACTCGCATTCCTTGACCAAATCAAAAGTCAAAAGTTGTTCACTATATTGATTGCGGAGGAGTATCATGAGAATCAGGATATTTTTCTCCAATATGAAGTAGACGGCGTAATCAGATTAGGAGTAGATAAACTCACATACGCCAGGACCCTTGAGATCTGCAAATTACGCTGGCATAATCATTACCTTGGAAAGCATGCGTTTCGCCTTCAGGACTCAGTCACTAAAAGTCAACAAGCAGGTGTGCTCTTTTTCCCGTCAGTTGATTGTCTGATCGGGGAACGGAAAGCGAAGCCGGAATCTGCAGAAAATGATGGCAAACTTTTAGAAACCTCCAAGAAGAAAAGATTTTCCTCAGGCGTTGAGGGCTTCGATGAAATTGCCAACGTGTGGAGCCGGGAAATTCCTATTTGGGATGCAGTTCCTGGAGGCAAGTGCACCTGATGAAAAAAGCATCTTGTTATCTTTTGTTCAGACTTTTCAGGATGTAGAATCCTGGTTCCATTTACGTTCACAAAAAAATAGAAGCGAGCGTATATGCAAGTGCTTGCATTTCAGTCCTGTAGGACTCGTGATTGAGGAAATGCTTGGTGCGCTTTATAACCTTCTTGAGGATTCCGGCCCAACACCCACGCGATTGTTAATCGACGGGATTTCTGCCCTTCGCTGTTTGTTCGAGAGCGACGAAAAATTTGAAACATTTCTCGTGTCGGTTCTGGACCTTTTAAGAACATTTCCAAACGTAGCTAGTATAATTTCCTACTATACGCCCCGCATGTTTGCATCTTACGCGGAAATAAACATACCGGCTGCAGAGCGATTTTCCATGGTGATCGGCTTTAACTTCCAAGAGCAACACAACAAACTGGTACCTGGGATTGTTATTTTAAAATCCCATGTCCCGGATTGTGACAAGTCTTTACGAGTTCCAAAAGTATCCTTTGGTGGCGGGTACAGTATAGATCTCAGGGCAGGCTGGCCAAGGGTCGGGTTATTAGGGGGAGAACGTGAGCAAGTGCGGGAAGAAAGGCCCTTCGTGAAACTCTTCTTTGAAAATAGATCAGAACACGAAGTCATTGAAAACGCATTCTATGACTTTGCAAAACGATACCCTGAAGACCATGTCTTCAAAATGGTTACAAAGCATAATCCACAGCCTGAGCACTGGAGTTTTCTTGGGTACGCCGGGCCGGGGCATTCTAATACGAAACTTGTTGAATTGAGAAAGTATGTCATGGACGTGTTGCGGGAGCGGGAGCCGAGGGTGTTTCTAGATATTCCTGAAGAAATGGAAAAACGGTTGCAGGATCGATTTGAATCTGGATTTTTATGGCATGATAGCACCGCCCTCCGCAAAAACTCTGATGTAGTTGTCCCCTTTTATGCGGATGTGGGCGTACTTGTTTACCAGGAGGATGCTTTGAGAAAGCTCCAACAGAAAAAGGATGAAGAGGAACTTGACGTGCCGCTGTGCTGGGACGAAATCATAAAAATGGGAACAGAGTTCCAACCTGACAGAGAGAGCGGAATACGTCACCTTTTCGTGATTCCTGAAACAGTTGGCGATTCTAAACATTTTGTAAGTTTCTTTTTCGAGCTTTGCTGGTCAGCTGGATGGGATTTTCCGGCAAGCTGCCGGCTGGATAATCATGAGGAGATTTTGGAAAGGCTGAAAAGCTGGATAAAAGGTCCATACTTTGAAAAGGCCATATCAATATTAAGAGAAATGACGACGAAAACGGGAGGTGAAGCCGTGCCAAATCCAAACGAAGGTGGCCATTACCATGAGTCGATTTTCTCGCGGCGATGGTTCAGTAAAATCCATTTACTTCCAGATGACGCTGATCGAAGAGCCAAGGCAAATAAGAAAGCCTTCCGCTTCGGTATCGCACCCATTCCAGGCGTAAGAGAAAACGATAAAGTTCTTCCGGGAATCTCCAACGTCGATCTTTACTGTATCGGCATCATCCGGGAAGCGTTGGCCCCGGAAACAGGCTGGATGCTTATGTCGAGTTTACTTGAGAAGGACGTGGACGTTGAGAGAGTAAAACGTAAAAGAGGATTGCCGATCTCGAATCGGTTATTTCAAACGCGCCTAATGCAAGATAATTTGAAGGCTCCAGTACCGGCGCCCACAACCGACAACCTTGACTTCTATGATAACCAGATCACGCTTTTCAAAAAATATTCAGAAGTTCTAAACAGCATCCTGCTTCCGGACCCAGATCAACCTGCGCGATTCCGTCGTACATCGGATATCCCGAAATTTTTCTACGTTGAGCAATGCCTTGCACGTAATCTGCCGAAACTTTTTAAAGTTCCACCAATAAGCGACAAGGAGGTCCAAAAAAAAATTGTAGAATGCCTGGATAAAATCTACGGAAAGACGTGCTCAGGTTTTTCCGGTCGAACCAGTTAGGGTGTCATTCTTAAAAAAACCTTTTCATACGGTTCGTGCCAGCCATTCTCTTGAGGCCTTTCAGCTTCAAGTCGACGCAGAGAGATAGAGCTCCTTCCAGTTTTCTGGTTGGCCAAAACTCTCTTTGAGCTGACCCATTCTTTTCGCTTCATTCTCATTACAAGAACTTCATCACTAATACAGGAGGATCTACGCCCTTCGTGGTGCTACCACTTATAGGATTTTCTCTTAACATCACATGAAGAGTTCTCACGTCCCACACAAAGGCCAAGACCAAATGACTATGGTTCCATTATGTAGCGAGTTTAATTATGTTGTGGGTTTTAGGTTTTAAATATCCTTTTAATTCCTCTTATTCCATTTAGTTCTTTTAATTCCTTTGGGCGCGGTGTATTCTTCAATTGATTGGGGTACACAAATATTCTTCAATTGATTGGGGTACACAAATATTTCAAAGTCTTGTTTATCAATCTCCAGAGCCTTTACATAAGAGGATTTTATGAAAAAGCCATGGTGTCCCTTACGTTCAACCGTACGCAAATTTCGATGATTTGCCATTGGTGGATACGTTTAAGATAACCACATTATTATGTTGCGAGTCATTTTAAGTTATGTTGCGGGCTTTTCATAAGTTCTTGTTATTATAATGAATATCGACGCATAAGGTTTTGGTTAGTATCCATCTGTTTTTTCAATAGGTTAGAAGGACTCGCAACATAAGTGTCAAAGCTTGAATTGTGAATTAAACTTTTCTTTATTCACCTCTTATTCAATTGTCAGTAATTTCAAAAGAATTGGTATCCGAGGGTTTGCGAAGGGACTTATTCTACAGTCTCGTTAGCTGATAAATAGGGAAATCAATGGGGGCCTGACCTCATTATCAGGGTACGGGAAAAACCATTGCTGGGCATCGCTTTGCTCTGCCCGTCCTACGCCAAAGCCTGATAAACGGCGAAGCCAGGTTCAGCTACCCCATACTTGGCCTAATAGTCGTACAGACGCAACGCTGCAGACAGAGGAGAAACGTCATGAGCTTCAAAGACTTCATACTTGGTTACCGCCCCGGGCGGGAAATCGCCCCCGATGAGTTTGTTATCCAGTCGGCGACGGTAACCCTGATCGACGGACCGTCGGCATCACTGGATGAGGAGTCACTTAAAATCCTTGGCGGCATCCCGCCCACCGGTGACGAGCACCTGGTACTTACGAACAATTTCTTGGTCTACAAGACTGACTACGAATTCATCAACGCCCTGCTGCAGGGTCTTGAGTGGGGTTGAAAGCAATGGGGCCCTCCGCTCACGGGTGCCTTCTGGAGCTACGTCCGCAAGTTCATCGATCCCTCCGATCAGTCGTTTTGGATCCCCTATGAGGAGGTACAGGCAATCACTCCCTATTGCCAGGAAATCGAGCTGAGCTGGTTACTGGGATCAAGCAGTGTGGCTCACTACTGTTATCAGGTCGACCTTGCCAGTGGGTCGTTGTGGTTTCTGCAGACGCCCGTCGGTCGCGGTGGTGCGCGGCAATTCCAGGCCATGGTTCCGGGTAAAGGCACCGGTTACCCGGCGCCCTCCCCACAGACCCGTACGTGAAGCTTTCCCTCATACGGTTCCTCGGTTTCAACTCTTTTTACCAAGCTGTCAGCCAATCAGGCGACACCCCGATTGGCGCATAACTTTGCTACCTGCAAGTTATCAAATATTATGGACTATTTTGGGAAGCGGCAGGGGAGCCCTTTCAAGTATGCGCTTAAACTTT
>JAFCZU010000072.1 GCA_019314185.1 Deltaproteobacteria bacterium
GAGGCGAAGTAACCATTAAATGGACGCTATTATCAGGCAACTCATCCATTTTTTCACTGGATTTGCAAAAAATTTTGTTAACATTTTTTTCAGGAATTTTGTTTTCAATATATCGTACCTTCTTTGTATCACGTAAGCCTTCATACAATCTGCTTTTATAAAACTTTGTAGAATCGTGATTGATACGTCCCGAAGTTCCAAATGAGCTTGTCTCGGTACCGGATCGCTTTTGTTTATATGCTCCATTAGCCATTTTATTTCCTTATAAGTGATAAAAATTTCTCTGCTTTTGATTCAAAATCCGGTTCTCTGTTTGCAATTTCAATAATTTTTCCCAATTCCTTTCTTGACTTCATGCTGGAAAAGAATTCACCTTTTTTAAACAGCAAACTATTGAGGTTTTGCCTTAACTCATCATATGAATCTATCCTGATAAAACCACTATCAGGTGTTTGTTTTAAATTGTCACCGTTATTATCTAATGGATTTGGATTTACAGACCAGAATCCCTGAATTATTCCAGCATGATAAAGATGATCAACTTTTGAAATGTAGCTTTGAGTGATCGGGGTGTTCCCGAGTATGATGATTGGAATTTTCGAAGCGCTGTAACTGGAAACGCGAATATTGATGCTTTTACCGATTGCCTTTAGCATTGAATCTGAGCGAAGAAGGCCGGGGTTGCCTTTATGCGTTTTAAAATCTCCCAAACAAATCAATTTGTTGTTTTTCAATTCCCAATTCCAAACAATCGACATTTTGACTTCAAAAATTGCTGCTATGTCTTTAGCCTTTTGTTCTCTTTGTCTTGTTTTACACAATACAACATCTGCCGGAGATTGAGGAGAAAGTCCAATTTCATTACAAATAGCGCCTTGAACAGCATAAAGCCCATTAGCCCCGGCAAATTCTTGAAGCAAATCTACTGAGTATTTTTCAGTGAAATTCCCAATCAGGGCATTTCTGCTTTGTAATGTGGATTTTTGGCCTTTGTAAGATTTGGGCCAATAGGCATAATATCGTGAATCATCCCCAAAATAAAACAGTTGCTCTGGTGATGCAAACTTTCTGGAATTATAGAAAAATTCAATTTCCTTTTCTTTTGTCCAAAGGTCAGGCATAAATTTATTCAATCCTTTTTATAGTTTCTCGGCTTTTATAACAGATTCTTTCTGAGATGGACATAGTTAAATTTTTTTCTGGCTAACGGCCGGCTTCACGCGCGGCGGCTTTTTGCCGTCGCCGTGAAAGCCGTGGTTATACGTGATCTACTATTACACTGCCATTTTCTGTGATTCTAAAAGGACACTTGTACCTAAAATCTTAGGTGTCCAATCACGAAATGATTCTTCACGAACCGCAAACGATACACTTGTAACGCGGTCATTTAATTTTTCACCCACATATATTCCTACAACATTCCATACTGGTTTTGTAAATTTAAAAACAGGACTACCAGAGCAACCTGGTCCGGCAATATCACTGAGTTCGAAAAAACTATTTCCAATCATTTTTGATATCTCGTGGTTTGTTCGACGGCGAATGTATCCCTCCACATAAATTAGGTCAGGACGTAACAAAGCTTTATCACCAGAAACAATTTCGTAGGACACATCTTCAGGATATCCGAACATGCGATACTTCATTGAGCTACCTTCCCATGTATTTGATAATCTGAAAAATGATTTCCACGATTCACCTTCGACTTTAATAACCGCCACATCTTCTTGTGCGTGTAATTCAGAGTGAGTTACTGGAAAAACCAACCAGCTAGAATCAGAAGCGAACATTGCGACTACCGTCTCATTCTCGAAATTTTGTGCGACATGAGCAGCCGTCATGCCAAACCCACGATTACCAATAAGGAATCCAGTACCAAGAAACTTTTTGATGGACGGCTCTCCATTACCCCTGTCAACTGTCGCAATGGGAAAGACATAGTCACGTATAGCGTCCGATTGTTTAAACATATATTATTTGTTCCCCTATCGTATAACATTCAAGCTCACCTGCTGGTGCGTGCGCCGTTTTCGGCGCGGGTAACAGTCAGCGTGAAGCGCATTGTTATGTGTTTTTCGTATTTTGTTGACTGTAGTTAGCTATGCTAAACTCATTTCATTTTTCCAATCAAGTCCATAGGAGGCATTGTTATTGTACAACCTTTATATGAACAATTTACTGGTGGTGTTTCTGGTAATTTAGTCCATATTTGTCGTACCATCATTACTAGAATATCGGTTGCAGTTTCTACTTCCTTATTCGAAATTGATTGTTTGTTTTTTTTTGAGAAAGCAAATCTAAGAGAAACTGAGCGTCCAATAAATGTTAAATTTTCAAATCCATGATTTTTTATTAATAATTCAGGATTAATCCGAGAGCATTTACTTACAAGAATTATACTAAAGGCTTTTAAGCCAGCTACATCCCAAACATGACAGTTAGGATAGTCGGCAATATCAATTAACTTTAATCTGGGATTACATTCTGCGCTGTCATTTAGTAAAGCTGAATCAACTATGAATGGAATAAATTTTCCACGATCTATATTAAATATGTTTGAACCTGCATTTAGAGGATTTAAATAAATCTTTTTCTTCTTGTCGTCTTTTGCCTTTGAGTGTATTTGGCCATCTGCATGGAAGGAAAAATGATCGGATAAGTATCCTTCCATTGAGTGTTTTCCGTCCTCCGATTGATTTGTCCCGACTCTCCTTCCTCCCCAAGAATAATGGTAGAATAACTCTACTTTTTCTGGTAGTAGTCGGATTGTTGAAAACAAATAATGTTTATCCTCAATTCTTAATATGATGTCAAATCTATCCATGTGCACCTTACAGCCAACAACTGTGTATATTCATTGTTGTTATACAACCTAATTGGCAGGCTAACAACAATCGTTAATATATTTCTTATCTTATCCATCATAATTCTATTTTTTACATAACAAGTAATTATATAGTTTCCTGATATCTACCATGATCTAAAATAGTTGCCAACGAATTTTCTCCAATGTTATGGTGTTTCTAACAGGATATCACTCATTAATGATCGATAAGCGGAAAGCAGGATAACATCGCATGATTCAAATCCCAGCCGATATTCACAGTGCGTACGCCTCCTTTATTAAGCAAAGAGGTGTGGAGACAGACCAGCATCGATATTATATTAAATGGCTGCGTTATTACCTTGATTTTTGTCATAAATACAAATTCAAGCGTCAAAACAAAGAGAGACTTTCTGCCTTTCTTGAAAAACTTAAAGAAAAAAAGCAGGTACTAAAAAAGTGGGGTTTAATCAAGCAGTTTTCTCTAATCGTAAAATAATACCCCAGACCAGTAAACCATGTTCTGACATCAATATGGCGCCCGGGCAGAGCGGAGCTGACTGGACTGAGGTATTCAATGAGTTGAATAATGCCGTCAAGATACGGCATTATTCTCCCAAGACCTTAAAAACATATTCAGGCTGGGTTCGCAAATTGCAAACCTATACTAAAAGCAAAGATCCGCACCTTGTATCGGTTGATGATGTAAAGGCTTTTTTAACCTGGCTGGCGGTTGACCAGAATGTTTCTGCATCCAGCCAGAATCAGGCCTTTAACACGCTGCTTTTTTTGTTCCGTAATGTTTGTGGAAATGAATTGTCGCTTTGTAATTGTTTATCGGAAAGCCATGGTGTTTTACCATGAGTGCCGATGGACGCCAATTTTTCGGGCTTGGAGATATTGCAATTTCGCCGTTGTTTTTGAGCTGTGAAATCATCCACTACGGTAATCTAATTGTCACAAGTTCACGTCTCAAACGATCTGGTTTCTTTTTACGAAAAAATGCCTAATTTATGCTTGACTAAATGAAAGATACCGCTTATAAGGTATTTAAACGAATAAATGCCATTCAGTAAATTATGAGAATACAGAAAAAAGAAGCCCTTTTTGAATTAAAATCAGTTTTTTCCCTTCATTCATAATTAAAATTTTAAAATTATATTTGAGACTGATCCGCCAAAGCATTCTTGCGTAAGCAAAAGGCAGCGCTTTGCAAAGGTCTCAAAAGGAGAAGAATTATGGCTCTCGATCCAACCAAACATAAAGACTGGGAAATTGCCGAATATGCTGAAAAGAATATGAAAACGGTTTATCAATTGGGAGAGGAATTAGGGTTGGAGAAAGAGGAACTCCTCCCACATGGACATTATGTGGGAAAAATTGATTTTGCAAAAGTTTTAAAACGACTGAAAGATAAACCGGACGGAAAATATATTGATGTTACCGCCATTACTCCCACCCCGCTTGGAGAAGGCAAAAGCACTTCTGCCATGGGATTGGTGTCAGGGCTTGGCAAGCGTGGGAAACGGGTTGTCGGCTCTATCCGCCAACCTTCCGGTGGTCCGACCATGAACATAAAGGGGAGCGCCGCCGGCGGCGGCCTGGCCCAGTGTATCCCTCTTACCCCGTTTTCATTAGGGCTTACAGGCGATATTAATGCCATTATGAATGCGCATAATCTGGCCATGGTAGCTTTGACAGCCAGGATGCAGCATGAAAATAACTATTCTGATGAGATATTAGCTAAAAAGAATCTGAAACGGCTCGATATTAATCCCAAGAATGTGGAAATGGGATGGATTATCGATTTTTGTGCCCAATCGCTTCGAAATGTTATCATAGGTCTCGGGGGTAAAATGGACGGTTTCCCAATGCAGTCCAAATTTGCCATTGCCGTAAGCTCGGAGATTATGGCTATTCTGGCGGTTGCTACCGACCTGAAAGATATGCGTGAGCGGATGGGAAAGATCGTGGTTGCCTATAATAAAAAAGGTGACGCCGTTACTACGGCAGACCTTGAGGTTGACGGCGCCATGACTGCATGGATGGTGGAAGCGCTCAATCCGAATCTCCTGCAGACCTTAGAAGGGCAGCCGGTTTTTGTACACGCCGGGCCGTTTGCAAATATCGCGATAGGCCAGTCATCTATTATAGCAGACAGGGTCGGGTTAAAACTTGCAGACTACAATGTTACGGAAAGCGGCTTTGGAGCAGACATCGGGTTTGAAAAATTCTGGAACTTAAAGTGTCGTTTCAGTGGTTTGAAACCGCATTGCGCTGTTATAGTGGCAACTATTCGCGCGTTGAAATGTCATGGCGGCGGGCCTCCCCTGCCTCCCGGCAAACCAATGGATCCGGCTTATCTTGAAGAACATGTGGACTGGGTGGAAAATGGTTGCGAAAACCTGGCTCGCCATATCCAGACCGTTAAAAAAGCGGGAATCAACCCTGTGGTCTGCATTAATTCCTTTTATACCGACACCAAAGATGAAATAGCTGCGGTTCGCAGGATGGCGGAGACCGCGGGTGCCCGCGTTGCCGTTTCTGAACATTGGCTTAAAGGTGGTGATGGAGCTCTGGAATTTGCCGATGCGGTTGTTGATGCTTGTGAAGAGGAAAACGACTTTCAGTTTCTTTATGATCTTGAGACTCCATTACGAGAGAGAATTGAATTGATCGCCAAAGAAGTATATGGCGCGGACGGTGTAAGTTACACACAGGAAGCCGAGGCCAAAGCCAAGAGAATTGAACAAGACCCGGAACTGGCAAAATTAGGGACATGCATGGTCAAAACCCATCTAAGTCTTTCTCATGATCCGGCTAAAAAAGGTGTGCCAAAAGACTGGACACTCCCTGTCCGGGATATCCTGACATATAAAGGGGCGGGATTTGTAGTGCCGGTGGCAGGAGCAATCAGCCTGATGCCTGGAACAGCTTCTGATCCGGCCTACAGACGTATTGACGTAGATGTGGAAACAGGAAAAGTAAAGGGATTGTTTTAAGGAGATTATAAATGTCTGCAAAAATTATCAGCGGCACTGAGATTGCCAAACAGATACGGGAAGAACTGAAAAAAGAAATAGTGGAATTAAAGGAAAAACACGGCGTAAGCCCGGGGTTGGCAACAGTTCTTGTGGGTAATGATCCAGCATCGACGGTGTATGTGGGTCAAAAGGAGAAGTCATGTAAGAACTTGGGAATATATTCAGAAAGGATCGATCTGCCTGAAGATATTTCGGAAGAAAAGCTTCTCTCCATAATTGAGAAATTGAACAAGGATCCACAAATTCACGGGATATTGGTTCAGCTTCCACTTCCAAAACAGATTAATGAGTCCCGCGTTCTTTATGCAATTAATCCGGATAAGGATGTGGATGGTTTCCATCCTGTAAATGTAGGAAAGATGGTGATCGGGGAAAAATGTTTTCTCCCCTGTACACCTCATGGGGTGCTGGAGCTTCTGGTTCGTTCCAATGTTAAAACAGAAGGCGCTGAGGTTGTGGTTGTGGGCAGAAGCAACATTGTTGGAAAACCTGTCCTTAATCTAATGCTCCAAAAACGACCCGCAGGCAATGCAACGGTAACCCTGTGCCATACAAGAACAAAAGACCTGGCCTTCCACACAAAGCGGGCGGACATCCTGATTGTAGCTACCGGTTATCCTAAGACCGTTACGGGAGATATGGTAAAAAAAGGAGTCGTAGTTATCGATGTGGGGGTAAACCGGATAGGAAAAACTTCTGAAGGCAAATCAATTTTAGTCGGCGACGTAGACTTTGAAAGCATAAAAGAAAAAGCCGCAGCCATTACACCGGTGCCCGGCGGCGTCGGCCCCATGACAATCGTCATGCTGATGAAGAATACGGTAGAAGCGGCAAGGAATACGCTTTGAGTGCCTAAAGTGAACTAAAGTACCTAAAGTTGTGGTACGCCTTTGACGTGCTATAGATTTTCAGAGCATAGGTTATAATTTCAGATAGAAACAAAGCGATCAAAGTTGTATGGTGAAAAAAAATAAAATTGGCAGCACCGAAGAAGCATTCCTTAACTTTAGGCGCTTTAATATACTTTAGCTCACTTTAGACACTTATGCTCGCACCGAAGGTGCGTTAACTTGGAGGACTGAATATGAGGTCAAAAAGATCTCCTATCGGCGCGGCCAGACGCTGTCCCGGTATTGATTGTGAAGGAAGCACCTGTGTTGCAGAACAAGCTGAAAGCAAGGGTGTTGTTACTTATATAGAACGGATGAACAAACGCTCTATTATGCCCTGCCTTTTCGGTAAGGGAGGAACGTGTTGTCGTATTTGTTCCTTTGGTCCGTGTATGATAATCGAAGATGTTAAGGATTCGATAGGAATCTGCGGAGCCACTGCTGCCACTGTAGCAGCGCGTAATTTTTGCCGCATGGTTGCCGGAGGGGCATCCGCACACATGGATCACGCCCTGGAGACAGCACTGGCATTTCTATCTGCTGCGAGAGGAGAATCCGACTACGGAATCAAGGACGAAAAAAAACTCCGAGTACTGGCAGAGGTTTTTAATATAAAAATCGAGGACAGGAGCACAAAAGATATTTCTGTTGAACTGGGTGAAAAAGCGCTGGCTGAATTCGGGAAGCAGGAAGGAGGCCTGTACAGCATACATCGGGCGCCTGAAAAGCGGCAGGAAGTATGGGAAAAAATGGGGGTTGCCCCGCGTGGTATGCAGCGGGAAGTAGTAGAAATCATGCATCGGACCCATATGGGAACTGATCAGGATTATCGCAACCTGATTCTTCAGGCCACGAGGTGTGCCCTGGCAGACGGCTGGGGCGGCTCCATGATATCCACCGAGCTGCAAGACATCATGTTCGGAACCCCTGTCCCGACTCGGGCGGTGGTCAACCTCGGTGTCCTTTCCAAAGATGAAGTCAATGTGGTTGTGCATGGTCATGAACCGATCCTGTCTGAAGCCATGGTGCTGGTTGCCGAAGATCCTGAGATGATAGAAGCAGCTAAAAACGCGGGGGCAAAAGGAATTAATCTGGTTGGTGTCTGCTGTACCGGAAATGAAATCCTCATGCGTCACGGAATTCCTGTTGCAGGGAGCTTTATCCAACAGGAAATCGTACTTGCAACAGGAGCTGTAGAGGTAATGGTAGTTGACGTTCAGTGTATCATGCAGTCTCTTCCCTCTGTGGCCAAGTGTTTCCATACTGAGGTGATTACCACGTCTGACCGGGCAAAAATCCCTGGCGCAAAACATATGGAGGTGCATCATCATAATGCATTGCAGACAGCGAGGCAGATAGTCCAACGCGCTATTGACCTGTATCCAAAGCGAGGAGAGATCAATATCCCCCGCCATAAGATGGATGTTGTGGCAGGATTCAGCCAGGAAACCATAAATCACATGCTTGGCGGCGAGTTCCGGGCATCATACAGGCCTTTAAATGATAATATTATTAACGGCCGTATAAAGGGTCTGGGAGCTATTGTCGGTTGTGACAGCGCGTATGTTCGCTCCGGTCACATGCACACTACAGTAGCCAAAGAATTGATTGCCAATAATGTTCTGGTTCTCGCTACAGGATGCGCGGCCACAGCCTGCGGTCGAGCGGGGCTTCTTACGCCGGAAGCAGCCAGCTTAGCGGGACCGGGCCTCAGAGAAGTATGTGAGACGCTTGGTGTGCCACCGGTATTACACATGGGCTCGTGTGTGGATAACAGCCGGATACTGATGGCTGCAACGGAAATTGTAAGGGAGGGAGGTCTTGGCGATGATATTTCACAGATCCCCGCGGCAGGCTGCGCACCCGAGTGGATGAGTGAAAAAGCTATATCTATTGGGCAATATTTTGTTGCAAGCGGCCTTTTTGTTGTATTCGGAAGAACCTTTCCAACAACCGGAAGCAAGGTTGTAACCGATTTTCTGTTCAGGAAAATGGAAGAATTGTACGGCGGGATGTGGGCGGTTGAATCCGATCCAATAAAGATGGCAAAAATGATGATCGAGCATATAGATAAAGGTAGAGACGCTCTCGGTATTCAGGATAAGAAGAAAAGGGTCTTGTTTGATATGTCCATGAGACGTGAGTTGGAATAAGTGCCTAAAGTTAAGGAATGCGCCTTCGGCGCCGTCAATTTTAATTTTTTCTTACCATACAATCTTGAGCACTTATAAGTCGTCAACAAACCAGGAGTAGACACCTAATTATTAATTACGTCACTGTATTTACAATTAAAGTACTTAGTGGCTGAATGGTTATAGACATGAAAGAAAACAAAACAATCAAAAAAGGTTCCGTTCTCGTCCTGGGCGGTGGAGTGCCTGGCGTTCAGGCAGCGCTTGACCTTGCTGATCTGGGTTACTATGTCTATCTTGTCGAAAAGTCAGCTTCAATTGGAGGGGCTATGGCACGGTTAGACAAAACCTTTCCTACAAATGACTGTTCCATTTGTATTCTGGCGCCCAAGCTGGTTGAGGCCGGACGGTCGCCAAATATAAAGATTATAACTAAAGCAACTCTGACATCTGTAGAGGGGTCGACAGGCAATTTCACTGCAAAAGTTCACAGTAAACCACGATACATAGACGAAGAGCTCTGTACTTCCTGCGGCACATGTGCCATGTACTGCCCCATAGTTATTCCTGACACCTATAATGAAGGCTTTACTACAACGAAAAATCCTCACATGGATTATCCTCAAGCTGTTCCCGCAAGTTTCTATATCGACCCAAAGGAGTGTCTTTTCATCAACTACAAAACCTGCCGCATATGTGTGTCCACATGTCCAGCCAAAGCAATCGATCTTGATGCAAAGGAAGAGATCCTTGAGCTATCGGTAGGCGCTGTAATACTTACCCCTGGTTTTGGCTCGTTGAGCGAAGACCTGCTGAGTCGTTTTGGTTACGGTTCTTATGCAAATATACTCACCGGTTTTGAGTTTGAAAGGATGATGTGCGCTTCTGGTCCATCCAGCGGAGAAATAGTTCGGCCATCAGATGGAAAGCGTCCAAAACGTATTGCCTTTCTCCAGTGCATCGGCTCAAGAGATATAACATGCGGCAACGGGTACTGCTCATCAGTTTGTTGTATGTATGCCATAAAGGAAGCCACTGTCGTAAAAGAGCATGATCCCGATCTTGAGATTACCATCTTCTATATGGATATGCGAACTCAAGGCAAGGGCTTTGACGCTGCTCGCCAGAGAGCCGAAAAAGAGTATAACATCCAATTTGTCAGAGCAAGAGTTGCAGGTGTACAGAAAAACGGCGAAAACCTGAGAATTCCCTATGTAAATGAGAAAGGAGAGCACATTGCCGAAGATTTTGATATGGTGATCCTGGCCCAGGGCATTGAGTCACCTCCTGATGCCAAATTAGTGGCAAATGCCGCTGGAGT
>JAFCZU010000004.1 GCA_019314185.1 Deltaproteobacteria bacterium
AAACCGGTTATGTCGATAGTGAATACAAAATCACGGACAAGCTGATTGAGGATATAGAAAACGATAGAGTCGAAATGCCGGAAGAGCTTGTCCCTTTCAAAACTGAGGTTTGCCTGCTCATGCAAAAAATTCATGGAACTGCAAATTTTAAAGCAAGCAATAATGAAAAAGCAGACAATATTAATGAACCCATTTTAAAACCCAACGATAATTTTGCCAAAAAAGAGTTTCAGGATTTATGGAAAAAAATAAAGGTCAAAACCGTTTATGAAGTGGATTTTGACAGCGATGAATTAGTTAAAAAAAGTGTTAGCGCCATAGACAACACTTTGTCCGTTAAGAAAGTGATCGTCAATATTACAGTTGGGGAGCAGAAAGAAAACATAGATGAAGCGAGTTTGAAAGCCGGCAACAGTATGGAAAAGCTGAAAAATGTAACAGAAAAAATCGATTCCTTATTAGGCGCCGTAAAATATGATCTAATAGCGGAAATTGCGAAAGAGACCAGGCTTACCAGAAAAACCATTGTAAATATTTTGAAAAAATTAAGAGCAGATACTTTTCATAACTTTAAGGTAAATCCGGAAAGCTTTATCAAAGAAGTTTCCGGAATAATAAATAATGAAAAGGCAGCGACCTTAATTAATAATATTATCTATTCTAAAACAGATAAAACCTATAGCGATGAAATCTTTACTGTTAATAATTTCAAAGGCTCTTTAAATGAGAATATTTTAAAAGTTAAGAAACATGTTTATGATTATTTAAAAACAGACTCTAAAACAGAACGCGCCTTTGCAACAGATTTGGAGAGTGGAGAAATCCTGGTTTATGCTAAATTGCCTAATGATTTTAAAATCCCGACACCAGTCGGAAATTATAATCCTGATTGGGCAATAGTCTTTGATACCGATAAATTTAAGTACGTTTATTTCATTGCAGAGACAAAAGGCAGCATGAACAGCTTGCAACTGAGAGAGATTGAAAAGAAAAGGATAGATTATGCCAAAAAACATTTTGATGCTTTGGGGCATGCAGACATAAAATATGATGTTATTACCACCTATCAGGATCTAAGAGACAAGGTAATGCAGTAAAAGAAAATAACGGAATCATTGTGTGAATTAGTCAAGTTTACTTTTTCACCCCTTATTTTGGGAATAGATCGGGGCATCTATTTGTAAATCAATCCACAGCTTAACACATTGATGATATAAAATTTATTGTCCAATAATCAGCAAGATCAAATGCACCACGGGAAATAGAACTCGAAAAGATATTTAAAAACAACCAATATAGCATGCAAAATTATTTGTTAAGATTTCAGTTTTTCCAGATTTTCCCTGGCGGTTGTTATGCCCGGATCAAGCGCCAGCGCCTTTTCGTACATGGCTATAGCCTTATCAAGGTCGCCTTTTTCGCGATAATTTGATCCAAGGCTCGCATAATCAACAGCAGAATAAGGATCTATCTCGACAGCCGTGCTTAGATTCTCAATCGACTTATCATAATTTTTAAGTTGAAAATAAGAAAATCCGAGTGCGTTATATATCTCTTTTACACGGCTGGCTTTTCCCCCTGCTTTTTCAAGCGCAGCAACAGCTTGCTTGTAATCACCGATGTTATTGAAGCATGTGCCTTTATAAATTAAAATTCTGACCATGTCTTCTTCGTCGGGTTTTAAACGCAGGGCATCGGAAAATTCTTCTATGGCTGCATCGTAATTTCCCATTTCAAAATAACAAAGTCCTTTGTGAAAGTGGAAATAGTACTGGTTTGCATATGTAAGCTGGGCGTCATTAAAGGCTTCGAGAGCTTGATTATAATGTCCAATCATTTTATAGCTCAGGCCGAGTCGGAAACTAATGTGACCGGCTTCCTGAACCGGGGACAATTTCAATGATTTTTCATATTTTTCCACGGCCTGAATATCGTTTCCTGCCTCATGGTGCAAGGTTCCAAAATGACAGAGCAATGCTCCGAGCTGTTGTTTCCTGCTTTGCGATATCGGAAAATTCGTAAAAGATTCAGCGACTTGTCCCATGCATTCAAGGCAGTTTCTTTTTGACCTGTTTTGTTCATAATAGAGTGTCATGAGTGCATCTACGCTGTTGCTTTTATAAATATCTGTTAGACTCTGTTTTTTTAGGAACGTGTCCATACAGGTATAAACCTTACCATCTTGCGCCGAGATAATGAGAGAAGTCCGACACTGGCCGGGTATAAGCTGCTCTTCGGACGTCAATATCTCCAGTGAATCATCAAGAAGATCTCCGTTAAACATATTACAGGCGATTTCAGCCGGCTCCCTTGAGTCATTATCTGCATAATAAAGCTTTTCCGTCCTGGCGAGAATATCTTTATTTTGTGCCAGGGAGAAAACGCTTTTGTTAAAGTAAAGACAGGGTAACATAAAAACGCCTTTAAGCATGTCCAGCAAAGTTATAAGTGAAGCAGGTTCAACCTCGTTGTCGGGAACAATGACCGGAAGCAGCATAAACCTTGGCACTTCCTGATATATATAGCCCTCCTGATCAAATACTCTGGTTTCCCGTTTCAGATATTGATAATAATATTGAAAATAATAATCTATTCCTTTGGCGGTTGTCTTGGGTACTGTATGAACAAAATGCAAATAAAGCCGGGCAAACAGGTTCTTTTTGAGAAATTTGATGACATCCTTCTGAATATGTTCTATCTGCGGCATGCTTTCAGGCAGATTCCCGGCCACAAGATAAAGATTAGAAGTCATGTTTACATATGAAAACAGATCCGACAACGTACTGGAAAGCTGCTCAAGGTTTCCCTTTCCCTCTTTGTCTAATATCACATATATTTTATGTATAGGAGTCTTGATCATTTTACGATACAATTCGCTTTCCACCGTCAAGAGAATGATTACGCCACATATTTTGAATCTTATGAAAGTCGCTGTTTTTCATGTATTCAGTTTCGTATTGAGAGCCAATTGATATATATGCAGGACGGTCTATGTTTAACGGGCGTATATTATAGTCTTTGTAATGCTCAGCCAGGGGTGTTCCGAAATAGATCTGCATTTGCTGTGAGTTTGTATTTCCCATGATTTTAACATTATTTTTTTTCACAAACTCCAGTGTCTTTACCGCATCGTCAAAGGTTTCATAAGGGAGACCGAAAAGGGTAAAAAGTTCCACTTCAATTTCATTTTGTTGTGCTATTTTAATTGCCTGAACTACTTTCTCAAGGGCTAAACGCTTGTCCAGTCTTTCCAGAACCTGTTTTGAAGCTGATTCTAATCCAAAGGCGATGTTGTTAACACCCGCATTTTTCATTTTTTTCATTAGCTCAGGAGTTACAAGATCCGCACGGGTCTGCATCCACATTTCAAACTTAAGATTTTCTGATAAAATTCTGTCAAGAAGTTCTATCAACCGCTCTGGTTTAAATGATATATTTGGATCTGCAAACCAGAGTTTTTTTACACCTTTTCTGCTTATCCATTTAATTTCTTCAATAACCCTGTCAACAGAATGAAAAGTTATTTTGTGCTTGAATGCTTGAGGAGTGTAACAATAGATGCAGTGGTGAGGACATCCGCGAGATGTCAACATGATGGCTTCTTTCATGCGAGAGTAGTCAAAAACATCATTCAGATATGCAGAAGGATATTGATCTAAATCGTTAAAACCTTCGAGTTCAGGTGTGTCATGAACAGCGCCGTCACTATCTTTGTAAGAGACTCCCGAAAGGTTTGAAAAAGGGGCTCCGTTTTTGATAGCCTGCGCAACACTCAGTGCTGATACCTCACCCGAAGATCGACAGATATAATCAATATCGGTAAGCTCCGCAAAACCGGAAGAAGGCATGAAGGTGGCCTGGGGGCCGCCAATGATTATTTTAATATTATTATCAATTGATTTTATTAATCCGGCAAAACCTTTTACATAAAGCATGGTTCTCTGATACGCTGTCAATCCAACCATGGCTGGTTTAAATGTTTTGATAAGTTCGTGAAAACTAGAGCAGGATAAAGACATATCCTCTCCTGCAGTTAATATCTTAACACCAAAACCGTTCGATTTAAGATATGCCGCAATGTATCCTAACGAAATAGGGGTTGTTGCCGACGCAAAAGGATTAATTTCAATTAGAAGAACATTCATAGTGGAAAGTTTTATAAGGGGACAGCCAATTAATGTCAAACAATAAATTTAGAATTGAGGTAACATTTTAGCTATTTTAAAATTTGTTATGGCTTTACCCTATTAGCGATTTAAGCCTTTTTCAACCGCCGCAGGACATAGGCCAGTATCCCGCCATGCCTGTAGTAATCTATTTCAATAGCAGAGTCGATACGGACAATAACCTGGAATTCTTTTTTTCTGTTGTCTTTTCCGTGAACGGAAACCAAAAGCTCCTTATTAGGTTTGAGTTTATTTTGGATTCCATTAATACTGTACAGTTCAGTTCCATCCAGTTTTAATGATTTATGGTTTTCTCCCGGTATGAACTGGAGTGGCAGGATACCCATGCAGACAAGGTTGCTTCTGTGAATGCGTTCGAAACTTTCGGCAATTACCGCTTTTATTCCAAGCAGCGTTGTTCCTTTAGCAGCCCAGTCGCGTGAACTGCCAGCTCCGTAATTTTTACCCGCAATAATCAGCAAGGGTGTTTTTTCTTTCTTGTATTGCATTGCAGCGTCATATATCGACATTTTTTTATTTTCCGGCAGATGCACGGTTAATCCGCTTTTAATATCCGGCGCTATCAGATTTTTAAGACGGATATTACCGAATGTTCCGCGCAGCATGACTTCATGGTTTCCACGGCGTGATCCAAAAGAATTAAATTCTGATGGTTTAACTCCATGGCTTATAAGATAGCTGCCTGCTGGGCTGTCAACAGGGATTGCGCCAGCAGGTGAGATATGGTCGGTTGTTACATTGTCGCCGAGAAGCGCCAGAACTCTGGCTTCATTAATATCATGAAGTTCAGGGGCATCAGGAGATATGTCTTTAAAAAAAGGCGGCTCTTTTATGTATGTGGATTCCGGATTCCAGTTATAAAACAATTCGTTGAGCACGGGTATTGTTTTCCAGCGACTTGATCCTTTAAATACTGACGCATATGCTCTGGAATACATTTCCGGTTTAATAACTTCTTTTATTGTCTTTATTATCTCTTTTCTGGACGGCCATATTTCATGCAGATATACAGGGTTGCCGTCGGAGTCATTGGCAAGCGGCTCTTTTTTAAAATCGATATCTATCTTTCCCGCAATGGCATAGGCAACAACAAGAGGTGGCGAGGCAAGATAGTTTGCGCGTGTATGGGGAGAAATTCTTCCTTCAAAGTTTCTGTTGCCGCTTAAAACAGACACTGCGACAAGATTATGTTTGTTTATCGCATCTGTCACAGGTTCCGAAAGTGGGCCGCTGTTTCCTATGCAGGAAGTACATCCATATGCTACGAGATTAAATCGGAGGGCATTGAAAAAAGGCAGAAGCCCTGCTGCTTCAAGATAGTTTGTAACTACTTTTGATCCTGGAGCAAGGCTGGTTTTAACCCACGGTTTTACAGAAAGCCCACGCTCAACAGCTTTTTTAGCGAGCAGACCCGCTCCGATCATAACAGATGTATTTGAAGTGTTTGTGCAGCTCGTTATGGCCGCAATAACAACAGAACCGTGGGTAAGCTCAGGAATTGGATGATTGGATGATATAGTTGATTTGTTTGAACATGATTCTTTGAAAGAATTACGGAAAGACTGTTTTATTTTATATAAAGGGATGCGTTCCTGTGGACGGCTTGGGCCTGCCAGACTTGGTTCTATCGTGCTCATATCGATATGGATGTTGTCGGTAAAAACAGGTTCCGGTGTTGTTTCTGTTCTGAAAAGCCCCTGTGCCTTGCAATAGTGTTCAATAAGGGAGACCTTTTTATCAGGCCGGCCTGATAAGCGCAGGTAATTTATTGTTTCGTCATCTACAGGAAAGAAACCGGTTGTAGCTCCGTATTCAGGGGCCATATTGGCTATTGTTGCTCTGTCTTCCGAGCTTAGATTTTTAATGCCTGGCCCGTAGAATTCAACAAATTTTCCGACCACATCTTTTTGACGTAACAGCTCGGTGATTGTAAGCACGAGGTCCGTAGCTGTTACTCCATCTCCAACACTGTTAGTTAACCGGCATCCAACTACCTGTGGAGGGAGCATATAATATGGCTGGCCCAGCATTACAGCCTCAGCTTCTATTCCTCCCACACCCCAGCCAAGTACGCCAATTCCATTGATCATTGTAGTGTGAGAGTCAAGGCCAATAAGGCTGTCCGGGAACGCAAACCTTTGTCCTGAGTCTTTTTTTAAAAACACGACTCTTGCAAGGTGTTCAAGATTAACCTGATGTATTATACCGGTTCCTGGTGGAACCACTCTAAGGTTATTAAAATTTTTCTGTCCCCAGCGCAAAAAAGCATACCGTTCTGAATTGCGCTGGAATTCTTTTTCAATATTAAATTCAAATGAGGAAGAGGACCCAAATGAATCAACCTGGACAGAGTGGTCTATTACAAGTTCAACAGGGATATCAGGATTGATTTTCATTGGATCAAAATTGAGACGGCCTGCTGCATCACGCATACCGGCCATATCAACAAGGGACGGTACTCCTGTGAAGTCCTGAAGCAGTATTCTCGCCGGCATAAAAGGCAGTTCGCTTTTGCCTGGTGCGTCTGGACTCCACCTCGCTATATTTTCAACATCATCGGTAGTTACAAGGATATTATTTTCGTTTCTAATCAGGTTTTCAAGGAGAATTTTTATGCAAAAAGGCAGACTGTCAAGATCGGCTAAACCTGTGATTGATAGTTTTTCAAGGCTAAAATATATGACAGGACCGTCAGGTGTATTAAGAATCGATTTTGTTCCAAAACTATTTTTGCAAATAAACATTTTTTCCTTTTTAAAAAATTGAATATATAATTGAATACATGCAGGTGTTAAGTGCAAAGTGTTAGGTTAAAGCAATTGCTTGTTTAATCATACTGTTAGCACTTAACACGGTTCGTAAAAAGTGATTTTTCCACTTTTTACGAGACCATACAAAGTTGAATTTATTAAGTGTTAGATGTTAGCTAAAATTTTCAAAATACTCTTCAAAACACATAAATGTCAATCATCAAAATAGCAATTCTAACAAATTTTCTTGACATTTATTGTAAAGCTCAAATAAAAGTTTAATAGGACTTGACAATATAATATATTACTATATATTTTTATTTAACAAATTATACGGATTTCTTTAATGAAAGTCAGGCATTAAACTCGCCTGCTGAAGAGAATACCTCGTTAATTTCTTCTGAAAAACCAAAAAATAATCATATTCTCATCCATAAACCACGATCCTAAGATTAGAATTAATTTTTTTATGTTTTTTGAGCTTTGTGATGAAGAAAACATAAAAAAGTTCCAATTATGATGACCTCGTAAAAAGCTACATTATGAGACTTTTACAAAACATTCTTTTTTGACCAATTCAGGCGTCAGGCTCAAATTTTAATTCTTGAAATACTTAATGTATTCCTGCGGTTTACCCGCCTCTGGAGGGTTAAAGTTTTTACCTTCCTTGAACTCGAACGAAATTGAATATTTTTTAAAGATCTTAATTATATTGTGATTTATGAAAACAGTAATAAAAAAAGTAAAACAAAGGGGAAAATGTTTAATGAACATAGTTGAATTGAAGGACAAGAAAATTAGTGAACTGACCCAGATGGCAACGAAGTTTAAGATTGACGGTGCAGCCGGAATGAGAAAGCAGGAACTTATTTTTGCATTGCTTCAGGCCCAGATCGAGCAAAATGGCATGATATTTGGTGAAGGCACGCTGGAAATACTACCTGATGGGTTTGGGTTTCTACGAGCGCCGGATTATAATTATCTGCCTGGCCCCGACGATATATATGTATCACCATCACAGATACGTCGCTTTAATCTCAGAACAGGTGATACGGTATCGGGTCAGATTCGGCGGCCAAAAGAGACTGAACGTTATTTTGCCCTGTTAAAAGTCGAGGCTGTCAACTTTGAAGATCCGGAGAAAGCGAGAGAAAAAATACTTTTTGACAATCTGACTCCCCTTTACCCTGACAGGAAGATAAATCTTGAAACCAGCTCCGATAATTATTCCACACGAATAATGGATCTCATGATTCCTATTGGTTTTGGGCAGAGAGGTTTGATTGTTTCTCCGCCAAGGTCAGGGAAGACGATGCTGTTGCAGAATATTGCAAACAGTATTATTGCCAGTCATAAAGATATTATTCCGTTTGTCCTTCTTATTGATGAGCGACCTGAAGAAGTTACAGACATGCAGCGGTCAGTTAATGCTGAGGTTATTAGTTCAACCTTTGATGAACCTTCTGAAAGACACATCCAGGTAGCTGAAATGGTTATCGAGAAAGCAAAAAGGCTGGTGGAACATAAAAAGGATGTTGTTATCCTTCTTGACAGCATAACAAGGCTTGCGCGTGCCTATAATTCGGTAATGCCTCCCAGCGGAAAGATTCTTTCAGGAGGAGTCGATTCAAATGCGCTTCAGCGTCCAAAACGCTTTTTTGGCGCTGCGAGGAACATTGAAGAAGGAGGCAGCCTTACTATAATAGCAACCGCTCTTGTTGAAACCGGGAGTCGTATGGATGATGTGATTTTTGAGGAATTCAAGGGCACAGGAAATATGGAAATTCAGTTGGATCGCAGACTTGCCGATAAACGGTTGTTCCCTGCGTTTGAGATTAAGAAATCAGGCACAAGGAAAGAAGAGTTGCTTCTTGACCAGGCAACTCTTAATCGTGTATGGATATTAAGAAAACTTCTTTCTTCATTAAATCCTGTTGATTGTATGGAATTTTTGCTTGATAAAATGAGCAGAACAAAGGATAATAAATCATTTTTAAATTCAATGAATGCATAGAAATTTATAAACTCAAAAAAATTAGTTTGCAAATTTTTGATAAAAAACGGGGGTTACGAGCATGAAAACTGATATTCATCCAAAGTATGCTGAAACAACGATAAAGTGCGCATGTGGAAATGTTATTGAAGTCGGTTCAACAAAAAAGGATATTCGAATTGAAATTTGTTCAAAATGCCATCCTTTTTTTACAGGCAAACAAAAGCTTATTGATACTGCCGGCAGGATTGAACGTTTTCGCAAAAAATATGAAAAATTTCAGAATAATCAGAAGAAATAGATTTTTTCTGTAGCAATTCAGGTCTTTCAAAAAAGACTTCTTTGACAGGATTAACACGATATTCAGGATTAAAACATCAAAACTCATCTTGTAAATGCTCATCAAAATCCTTTACTTTGCGTTTGATTTCAACTTGCCTGCTATTGCGACTTCAGGCGAGACGGGCGGGCTTTTGTAAACTCTATATGCACAGCCAATGATTTTCCCGGTTAATTCTCTATATTTCATTTATATATATTTCTCAGGTTATGATGTACGGGATGTCTGGTTCCCATGCTCCAGCGTGGGGACCAATATGGTATGTATTCTCACGTTGGAGCATGGGAACGAGAAACAATCATCAATCGACAATCATCATATATGGTAATGTGCGGTTAAACTTATGTTTGATAAATTAAAAGGAGTAGAAGAGCGGTTCGTTGAGGTTGAAAAGCTTTTAAGCGATCCAGCAATCGTTACTGACAGGGAAGTATACCAGAAGTATAGCCGTGAACACGCCGATTTAAGCAAGATTGTTTATGCTTTCAGGGTGTACAAAAATGTTCTGAAAGATCTTGATGACAGCATGGAGCTGTTAAAAGATGCGGACCCGGATATAAAAGAACTGGCTCGTGATGAAGTTAACGCTCTTACAATCAAAATGAATGATTGTGAAGAGAAACTGAAAAAGCTTCTTGTACCCAAAGATCCGTTGGACGAAAAGAATGTTTTAATTGAGATACGTGCCGGCACGGGAGGTGAAGAGGCAGGTCTTTTTGTGAGCGACCTTTTTAAAATGTACAGCAAATATGCTGAAAACAGGTCATGGAAAGTTGAGGTCATGAGTCATCATGTAACCGGCATCGGCGGCTTAAAAGAGATTATCGCAATGGTACACGGCAGGGGAGCATACAGCCGTTTAAAATACGAAAGCGGCACACATCGTGTGCAGCGTGTTCCTGTAACGGAAACTCAGGGAAGAATTCATACGTCTGCCGTTACTGTTGCTGTGCTGCCCGAAGCCGAAGATGTCGAGCTCCATATTGATTCGAGTGATATTAAGGTCGATGTGTATCGTTCTTCAGGACCTGGGGGGCAGTCTGTGAATACAACCGATTCCGCAGTGCGTATCACACATCTTGCTTCAGGTCTGGTGGTTACATGTCAGGATGAAAAATCGCAGTTGAAGAACAAAAATAAGGCCATGAAAGTTTTGCGGGCTCGTCTTCTTGACAACATAATCAGGGAGCAGAACGAACAGAGATCAGAAGAGCGAAAAAGTCAGATAGGAAGCGGAGATAGAAGCGGAAGAATCAGAACATATAATTTTGCACAGGGAAGGGTTACAGATCACCGTATCGGACTTACTCTTTACAAACTGGAAAACATTCTTCATGGCGATATTGACGAAATAATTGATGGACTTGCCACACATTATCAAGCCAAATCTTTACAGAATGCAGAATCACTCAAAAATTAGCGCTCCTGAATGGACCATACTAAAACTTCTCAAATGGTCTACCTCATATTTTCAATCCCACGATATCGACAGCCCGAGGGCTGCGGCCGAAATACTTCTTGCACATACCTTAAAATTAAAAAGAATAGATCTGTACTTGCGTTACGATCAACCGCTTTGCAGCAATGAACTTGCTGTTTTTAAATCCTTAATACAGAGGAGGCTGGCAAATGAACCGGTGGCTTATATTGTAGGCGTAAAGGAATTTTATTCCATGGATATTGCTGTTACAAGTGATGTTCTTATTCCCAGGCCTGAAACCGAACATCTTGTTGAGGCGGCAATCGCGCTTCTTCCTGATAATTCAGGCTTTGATTTAAACTTTGAGGAAAAGCGTATTCTTGAACTTGGCACAGGCTCTGGAGCAATAATTTTGTCTCTTGCATCCCAGAGGCCGCAACATATCTATTTTGCATCAGACCGTTCTATAAAGGCCATTAAAACAGCAAAAAAAAACGCAAACTCTCATAATCTTGACAGCAAAATATATTTTTTTGCCTGCAATTGGTTTGCGACTCTGAAGGATCATATCCGTCCCACTCAACCACTTAACCACTCAACCACTCGACCATTCGATATCATTATCTCGAATCCGCCCTATATACAAACTAGGACAATTAACCGGCTACAGTCGGAAATATATAAATATGAACCAGTTATGGCTCTTGATGGCGGGGAAGACGGTCTTTGCTGTCTCAGGCATATTATCGATAATGCTCATGATTATCTCAATCCAGGCGGCAGCCTTTTGCTTGAGATAGGTTATGATCAAAAAAATGAGGTGCATAAGATAATAGATTCCAGAGGAAAATATGAACAGGTGGTTTTTATAAAAGACTACAGCGGAAATTATCGAGTAGTGCAGATGAAGAAGAAGAAGGATATATGATATGATGAGATATAATGATTGTGATAAATTACTTAAGATGTATAAGAGCTCCTGACTCATTCTGAGTTGCAACGCTAATTCGGCTGTTGTGATTTGTCAGAGCCTGACTTACAATATTTAATGCTTTTTCAGGTGTATTATTTGTTTCGCTCATGTGTGCCAGAATTATGTGTTTAAGCCCGTCATGCTGTACTTCATGTAAAAGATTTTTTGCTTCTTCGTTGGAAAGATGGCCTGTTCTGTCTTTGACACGTTGTTTTAGAGACCATGGATAAGGACCGTTTTGAAGCATATCAGGATCGTGATTAGCTTCAAGAATTAATAATGCACAGTTTCTAAGATGTTCTTTAACCATAGCGGTCGCTATTCCAAGATCTGTTGCTATTCCTATTTTTGTACTGTTCAGACATATTGTAAAGCCTGACGGGTCTTCTGCATCATGGGATATGGAGAAAGGATGTATTTTTAAATTGTTAATTGAAAAGGATGAACCTGTCTTAAAGTTCACAATATTTTGAATGTTTCCGATATATGATGAAGCGGCTTTAGTGGTTTTGCGGTTGATATAAACCGGCAGATTAAAACGGCGGGAAAGGATTCCAACTCCCTGGATATGGTCGTTATGTTCGTGTGATACAAGGATGGCATCCAGATCTTCAGGGCAAAGCCCCTTTGATTGCAGCCTGCGTTCAATTTCTATTCCTGAAAGGCCCGCGTCAACAAGTATGGATGTTGAGCCGTCAGAAACATATATAGCGTTGCCCTTGCTGCCGCTTGCCAGCATACATACCGAAAGATTATGGTTTTTGTACGGTATAGTCAAATTATAACCCAGAGGAGGTGGTTCGTTAAAACAATCAATGCTAATGAAATATGAAGTGACTAAAGTTTATAAATTAATGGAGCAAAGCGACACCTTAACTTTAGGCACTTTAGTTCACTTTAGGCACTTGTAACTAATTCCTTTTACAATCCTGTATGGCCGAAGCCCCCGTCATTGCGGGTTGTTTTATCTAAGTATTTAACAACTTGCAAGCGGGCCTGATAAACCCTTTTAATGACCATCTGCGCGATTCTGTCTCCCCTGCGAAAAGTATAGGTGTTTTTTCCCAGATTGATAATTGGTACCATTATTTCGCCACGATAGTCTGAGTCTATTGTACCGGGAGAATTAATTAACCCTATGCCATACTTTACGGCCAATCCGCTTCTTGGACGAAGCTGAGCTTCAAACCCTTCCGGAATGGCCATGGCAAAACCGGTTGGTATCAAGGTAATTGCTCCTGTTTCAAGGACAACGTCATTTTCAATTGCAGCACATATATCCATGCCGGCGGATTGTGGAGTCATGTAACATGGCAAAGGTATATCGCTATGTAACTCCGGTTTTAAACGAAGAAATTCAATAGTGGGAGTGAAATTGTTCATTAAAGGGTCAAACCATTTTTAAATAATTTATTGTCTTTAACCGGTCCAAGTGATGTTAAGGAAAGATGTTTTGACTGAAAAAGGTTTCCAGCAAGATTTAGAATATCATCTTTTGAAACCGCATCGATGTTATTCACAATTTCCTGCATGGGGATATAATGCCTAAATTGGATTTCATTCCGGGCAAGTCGAACCATCTGATTGTCGTTGCTCTCCGATGCCAGCAGAAGATTGCCCTTTGTATATTCTTTTGCGTTGTGTAGTTCTGTTGAGCTTACCTGTTTTTCTTTCATCTTGCGCATCTCATTCAGGATAAGCTCCGTTGAAACCTGTGTGTTCTCAGGATTAACACCTGCATAGATACCGAACATGCCTGTATCGATGAGAGAAGATGCAAAGGAATAAACAGAATATGCAAGTCCTCTTTGCTCACGTATTTCCTGAAAAAGTCTTGAACTCATGTTCCCGCCTAATATGGTATTCATGAGTGAAAAGGCATAACGTTGTTCGTCGGTTGCCGACAATCCTTTTGTTCCTATACAGATATGAACCTGTTCCAAATCTCTGTAATGCATATTAATACTGGAAATGCTTTTCGGAGTTGTTCGCTCAGGCAGTTCTTTGCGGGATGCAACAGATTCAAAGGCATGATCGATTAAATTAATTATATGATTATGCTCAACATTGCCTGCAACTGAAATAACAATATATTCAGGCTGATAAAAGCGGTAAAAAAAATCTTTTATTGCTTCTGCGTCAAATGCCGTGATGTTTTCAGGGCTTCCCAGAATTGACCGGCCCAGAGAGTCGTCGCCCCAGAAGTTATTATTTGTCAGGATGTGTATGTGTTCCTCGGGGCTGTCTTCGGCCATTCCGATTTCCTGCAATATAACTTGTCGTTCATTCTCAACCTCTTTTGGATTAAACACCGAGTTTAAAAAAATATCGGAGAGAATATCGACAAGTGTCTCTATATGGGTGTCCATTACCTTTGCGTGGAAACAGGTATTTTCCATGCCTGTAAAGGCATTTGAATGACCGCCTATTGCATCAAATTCCTTTGCAATCTGAAAGGCTGACCGTTTTTTTGTGCCTTTAAAAACCATGTGCTCAATAAAATGAGAAAGTCCGTTTTCAGCCGGCCCCTCATCACGAGCCCCAACATTTACCCATATACCCATTGACACGGAACGGACATCAGGCATCTTTTTTGTAAGAACCCTGATGCCGTTTTGAAGGACGGTTTTATTTACTGTCTGAATCATTTTTCTCTTCCATGGCTTCTTTGCGACTCAGGCGGATTTTCCCGTCCCTTGTAATTTCAAGAACCTTTACTTTAATGATTTCGCCTTCTTTTACAACATCTGTAACCTTTGCCACGCGCTGTGGCGCAAGTTGTGAAATGTGGACAAGACCGTCTGTACCGGGCATTATCTGCACAAATGCCCCAAAATCCATTATTTTTACAACCTTTCCTTCGTAAATGGCTCCAACTTCAGGCTCTAAAACCAGTTCTTTTACCCTGTTTAAAGCCGCATCTCCTTCTGTTTTCGAGAAAGCGGCAATTTTTACCATGCCTGTATCATCTATTTCCAGCTGTGTGTTTGTTTCACTTTGGATGGATCTGATTGTTTTTCCGCCAGGTCCGATAATATCACGGATCTTATCAGGGTTAATCTTTAAAGTAATTATTGTCGGAGCATAAGAAGAGATTTCATTACGGGGTTTTTCAATAGCCTGCATCATTTTTTCAAGGATAAAAAGCCGGCCGGAACGGGCCTGTTCAAGAGCTTTTCCCATGATATCCCTGGTTAGTTCATGAATTTTAATATCCATCTGAAGAGCGGTAATACCGTCTTTTGTGCCTGTTACCTTAAAATCCATATCACCGGCATGATCTTCTTCACCTAAAATATCCGACAGGATAACTACATCATCTCCTTCTTTAACCAGTCCCATTGCAATGCCGGAAACAGGCGCTGATATTGGAACTCCTCCATCCATTAAAGCCATAATGCCGGAACATACAGTTCCCATGGATGAGGAACCGTTTGATTCTAAAACCTCAGAAACAAGTCGGATAGTATAATCAAAATTTTCCTTGGCCGGCAGGACATTTTCTATAGCTCTCGTTGACAACCCGCCGTGCCCAATATCTCTGCGGCTTGGTCCGCCTGCCCGTTTTACTTCTCCAACCGAATATGGCGGGAAGTTGTAGTGCAGCATAAACGGTCTGAATTCTTCTCCGAGTAATGTTTCCACCCTCTGTTCATCCCTGCCCGAACCAAGGGTCAAAACTCCTAACACCTGGGTTTCTCCTCGCGTAAAGAGGGCGCTGCCGTGAGGCCTGGGTAAAATGCCCACCTCACATGTGATCGGCCTTATTTCATCAAACTTCCTGTTGTCAATTCTATGTCCATCCTTCAGGATAAGTTCTCGAATTGTTTTTTTTCTAATATCCTTTATAATATCATTTATTTCGATTTTTCGTTCAGAATATTCCTCTCCAAGTTTTTCAAATATATCGGATTTAGCCGCTCTAAGCGTTTTATTACGTTCTATTTTTCCTGTTGCCTGGAGGGCGTTTTGTATGAGAGAGGTTGCTTCAGAAGTAACCTTGTTGACCAGATTTTCATCCTTTTCAGGTGATGTAAATGAACGTTTTGGCACTCCATTAGTTTCTCTTAATTTGGATTGCATATCTATTATCGGCTGCATTGCTTCGTGACCGAAGAAGATGGCTTCAAGCATATCTGCTTCACTGACCATCTTGCTTCCTCCTTCAACCATAACAACACCGGCTTTTGAACCGGCTACAACAATATTGATATCACAATTCTCATATTCAGCTATTGTGGGATTGATTATAAATTGTCCGTCTATACGACCAACGCGAACAGAGGCAATCGGCCCGGCAAACGGGATGTCTGATATCTCGAGGGCAGCCGAAGCTCCTATCATTGCCAGAACATCAGGGTCGTTTTCGTGATCCATGGACAATACCACAGCAATAACCTGGGTTTCGCTGCAATAACCTTTTGGGAACAGAGGACGAATAGGGCGGTCAATCTGTCTCGCTGTTAATATTTCTTTTTCGCTGGGCCTTCCGATTTCACGCCTGAAATAATTGCCGGGTATGCGGCCCGCCGCATAAATCTTTTCCTGATATTCAACTGAAAGAGGTAGAAAATCTACCTGTCGTTCTTCTTTGGCAGATACAACAGAAACCAGAACAATGGTTTCTCCGTATTGAACGACCACTGAACCGGAAGCCTGTTTTGCAACTTTACCTGACCGGATACTCAGAGTTTTACCACTGATTTCTGTATTAAATACATTTTCCATATATTCCTCCACTTCCAAAAAAAAGCGACTTTAAGCTAATTATTACGCAAAAAGTCGCATATAATTCTGCCGGCTGATAAATATTAACAGGCAAAAAAGTAAATTTATCTTCGAAGCCCCATGTCTTTAATTATAGTGCGATATCGTTTTATATCATTGTTCTTTACGTAATTTAAAAGTCTGCGTCGTCTGCCGACCAGTATCAACAAACCTCTTCTGGAATGATGATCCTTTTTGTGAATTTTCAGGTGTTCTGTGAGATATAAAATGCGATGGGTCAGAAGTCCGATTTGTACTTCTGGTGAACCTGTATCTGTTTCATGCAGTTTAAATCGATCAATCAGCTCCTTTTTATTTTCTGCAGTTTGAACCACTTCTATTGCCTCCTTAATTTTTTTCATATAATTTTTTTTATAAATCCATTTAAATAATATCTATATATCTTTCAGATTGCATTAACAATAAAAATATTATTGTAACTACTCAGGTTGTTTGGTTCACGGTTCAGCGTTCACGGTTAATCGGTTTGCGATATTCGTACCAGAGTCGAACACTGAATCACCAATCTAACCTTGAATCCTTGTCCCCTTAATTACATATTATTTATTAAAAACACAGCAATAATTATATTTATTAACAGCTTTTTTAAAATTTAATATAGCTATAAGATCCTTATTAGTATTAAGGACCTTAATAAAATCGTCTTTGTTCTCTGAATGTTTGTCGATGCCGTCAAGCATAGTTATAATATTGCCATGAATTATTTTATCTGTCAAAGCCTTATTAGCAATATGTTCAGGCATATTTTGCAGAGCATCTGTCATATTTATAATATGATCTGACAGTTTGTTTGATAAAGCAAGTCTTTCCAGCTCTGGCAATGTTAAAGACTCTTTTATTGTAAACCCGCTGCTCTCAATCCTTCTGAGTTCTTTCAGATGCCCCCCGCATCCAAGAACTTTACCGATGTCTGAACAAAGTGTTCTTATGTAAGTTCCCGCAGAGCAGGATACATCAAAACGTATTGCCGGAAGATCTGTTTCCAGTATGTTGATGCTTGAGATAAAAATCTGTCTTGCCGGTTTTTGAACAGGCTTGCCTTTTCTGGCAAGCTTGTAAAGGGGAACTCCTTTATGTTTTAATGCCGAATAAACAGGTGGCAGCTGTTTAATAGCCCCTTCAAATTTTTCAAATGCCATACGTAGCTGTTTGTTTGAAAACTCAATTTTATCACATGTGGAAATGATATTTCCTGTAAAATCCTGTGTATCAGTTTCAACTCCAAGCTGAAGAACCGCTTTGTATTTTTTATTTCCGTGCAATAAAAACCTTGCCAATTTTGTTGCATTATTTATGCAACAAACAATTACTCCTGTTGCAAACGGATCAAGTGTGCCGGTGTGTCCGACCTTTTTGACATTCAGCAGAGTCTTTACACGTGCCACAACTCGAGCTGAAGTTATGCCTGCCGGTTTATCAACAATTATGACACCGTTTATATTGGGAACAGTCATAAATATAGAAGTGTTAGGTGTTAGGTGTCAGGAAAATTATTAATCCTTAATCCCTAATTTTCTAAGATCCTTACTGTTTCAAAAACCGCAGTTTATAACCCTGCAAAGTATGATGGCCTCGTAGAAAGTCCAAAAATTGCTATTTGCGAAATGTGTCAAGTGTTTGATATGACAAATAAGTGTTTTATCTTAACACCTAACACTTTGATGAATTCGATTTTTACGAATTCATCAAAGTGTTTCAGCAAGGCTGAAAATACGTTTTTTTAAATCAATTACATTAGACTTAATACTAAATCCTGCTGCCATGGGATGTCCGCCGCCTCCAAAAGAGGCGGCAATTGTGGCTACATCAACCGTTTTGTCGGAACGGAGGCTTACATGGAAACATTGATGTTCTCTTGATCTTTCTTTGTTATTTATTGGTTCTTGTATCAAAACTGCAATCTTGATATTTTCTATGTTTTTAATGTAGTTTATAAGGCCGTTAATATCTTCGGGCTTGGTGCCGGTTTCATTAAGCATGCCTTGAGTTAGAGTCATCAATGAAAGCTTTCTGTTTTGTGAGATTTCAATAGATTCAATGGCCAGCTTGATAAGCTTTAATTGATTTACTGAATATGTTCCGTATATATACTTCGCAACATCATAGGGGTCGACCCCCAGCGCTGTCATCTCCGCACAAATTTCAAAAGCGGATCTATTTGTGTTGGAAAAACGGAATGAACCCGTATCGGTTAAAATTCCTGTGTATATTGATGTGGCAGTATTCAGGTTAATCGGTATGGCCATTTCTTTAAACAGGCGGTAAATAATTTCAGTGGTGGCGCATGCAGAGGTATCTATTAATTGAACATCACCAAAGCGTGTATTGGTGATATGGTGGTCAATATTAATTACAACCGGTATCCTGTTTACTTCCACAGCAGTTTTGCCTATACGCCGCAGGTCGCCGCAATCAAGGATAATAGCTGTGTCATAATAACTCCCGCTGTTAATGTTTTGAACTATACGTTGTGCTGAAGGCAAAAAGTGATATATGGATGGAACAGGACTTTGATTGTAAATAGTAGTTTGTTTATTCAGAGTGTCTAACAAAAATCCCATAGATAGAAGGGAAGCTATTGCGTCGCCGTCTGGATTGATGTGACTTGCAAGTAAAACATTATTACTATTTTTCAAATGGTGTATTATTTGATTCATTGCCTGTCTTTATAGTTTTGAGTACTTTATCTATATGTGATCCGTAGTCAAAAGATTCATCGTAGCTGAATCTCAGATCGGGTGTATAGCGCAAACTCAGCTCGCTGGCGAGCGAACGTTTTGCATATCCAATGGCACTCTTAAAACCTTCTTCTGCTTTGTCCTTGTTTTTTGGGCCGTCGGATGTTGTGAAGTAAACCCGAGCGATTCTTAAATCCCGCGACATTTTCACGCCTGTAATTGTAACCATTCTAAGGCGAGGGTCCTGGATTTTTTTTTGCAACAGGTCTGATAGAACCTTTTGTATCTGGCCGCCGACCCTTTCACTTCTTTCAAAGGGTTTCATAAACTTATTATCTCCATATCGGTATCTATAATTTCGGCTATTCTCAGGCTGTCTACCTTATTGAATATTTTGTCTAATCTTGAATTTATAACCATTTTGTCGTTGCCCACCATGGCAAGGCCTATCATTCATCTTTGATGAACATCATTTAAGCCAACCTCAGCGACCGAGGCATTATAATTATTACGTAAAAAGCTGATAGCCGATTTTACGATTTTTTCTTTTTTCTTTTAAAGAACGGCATCCATGCAGCCTGAATGTGATAATACCTGAACCGATAACCATTACTCTTCCAGCTTTGGTTTAATCTCTTCGAGATAATAGCATTCTATCGTATCGCCGGCTTTGATATCATTATAATTCTCAATGCCGATTCCGCACTCATACCCGCTTTGAACTTCTTTAACGTCGTCTTTAAAACGATGAAGCGAGGAAAGCTTTCCTTCATGACAGGTAATGCCATCTCTAAGAAGACGTACAAATTTACCACGTTCAATCTTTCCATCGGTGACATAAGCGCCGGCAATAACGCCGATTTTTGGGATATGAAAAACATCGCGGATATCAGCCCTGCCAAGTATCCGTTCTTCATAGGTTGATGACATCATTCCGACAATGGCATCTTTTATCTCTCTGATAATGTTATAAATAATGTTATAATAACGTATGTCAACCTTTTCTTCAGAGGCAAAAGCCAGTGTTTTAGCGTTGGGACGTACGTTGAAGCCAATAATAATCGCATTTGACACGGAAGCGAGAGATACATCTGTTTCGGTTATAGCGCCTGTACCTGCATGAAGCACATTTATCTTTACTTCATCATTAGAAAGTTTTGTCAGAGATTTTGAAATGGCCTCAATAGAACCATCAACATCTGTCTTTATTATAATATTTAGATTGTTAACTTTGCCTTCCTTAATGGTCTCGTAAAGATTTTCAAGACTTAGTTTGCTGGTTTTAGCGAGGTCTTTAGAACGTTGTTTTTGAATACGATGTAAGCTTACCTGTTTTGCAAGTTTGTCGTCAGAAAGAGCTGTCAAATCATCCCCGGCATTGGGAACACCGGAAAGACCGAGTATTTCCACAGGCATTGATGGACCAGCCGATTTTACCATAACTCCTCTGTCGTTTATCATGGCACGAATTTTTCCGTAATGAATTCCGCAAACCACATGATCTCCGACATGGAGCGACCCATTTTGTATAAGAATTGTGGCAACAGCGCCCCTGCCGGAGTCAATTTTTGCTTCAACCACACGACCTGTTGCCAGCTTATCCGGATTGGCTTTCAGTTCTAATATTTCTGCTTGAAGTAGAATCATTTCAAGGAGATCGTCTATTCCGCGGTTTTCCTTTGCCGATACCTTGATAAAGCTTGTATCACCACCCCAATCTTCAGGGACAAGTCCTATATCGGCAAGTTCACGTTGAACACGTTCAGGGTCAGCATTATTTTTGTCGATTTTGTTGATTGCGACGATAATAGGAACGTTTGCTGCTTTGGAATGATTGATAGCCTCTACAGTCTGTGGCATCACGCCGTCATCAGCCGCGACAACCAACACCACAAGATCTGTAAGCTTAGCCCCGCGAGAACGCATTGCGGTAAAAGCTTCATGCCCTGGAGTATCTAAAAAAACAACAGAGCCTTTATCTGTGAGAACATGATAGGCGCCGATATGTTGTGTGATTCCTCCGGCTTCGTGCTCCGTTACTCTGGTGTTACGGATTAGGTCCAGTAGAGATGTTTTTCCGTGATCAACATGTCCCATGATAGTGACAACCGGCGGTCTTGGAACCAGTTTGCCGGGTTCGTCCTTTTTTACCTTTAAAAGAGGTTCTTCTTCAAAAGAGGCTTTTTCGATTTCGTAATTAAATTCAGCGGCAAGAAGAACAGCGGTATCAAAATCTATTGTCTGGTTAACTGTTGCCATAACGCCTATAGACATAAGTGTTTTAATCATTTCACCTGCTTTTATTCCCATACGTTTTGCCAGCTCTGATAAAACAATAGCGTCATCAATTTTTATGCGGCGTTTGATAGCTTTTGGGATAGTTATCTGTGGTTTTTCTCCATGAACCACTGCTTTGCCCTTGCCGAATTTACGACCTTTTCGAGCTGAACGACCTTTAGCATACAGGTCTTTACCTTCGACAACCTCCTTTTTTCTAAAAGAGATTTTCTTTTTGGTCCATTTAATATCGGTTGGCTTTTTATCTGAATCTTTATGTTTTTTATACTGTTTTGCTTGCTTTTTTTCTTTTGCGGTTGCATCTTCTGTCGGAACTACCTTTTTAGGTATGGGTCCTTTTTGTAAATGCGCTTTTTTAGCTTTGATTGCCGGCTTTTTTATCTCAGAAACCTGTTTTTTTACTACTGACGGCATCTTTATGATTTTTGCCGGAGTATCTTTTTTCAACTGTTTTTTTGTAATGGAGATTTTTAAAGCTACCGGCTTTTCAGGCTTAAGTTCGTCTAACCGCTCTTTTTCAGGTTCAATTGTTTCAGGAACAGCTTTTTTTCTAACACTTGGTTTTGCAACATCTTTGGCGTCTTGAACCTGTTTTGTAATGATTTTTTCGTTGGCTTTTTTAACGGGCTTTTTTGTTTCTTTTTTCTCAGGAGTTTCTTTGTTTTTAACAGCTTTTTCAGAGAGCTCTTCAACTTCTCCAATTTTAGGAGCTGTTTTGCTAATACGGGCTGTCTCGGAATCCGCTTCTCCCTTTGCAGCTTTTTTGCGTCTCCGGATAACCGTTGGCTTTACGCGTATTACCTCGACCACTTCTGTCTTTGTATTAAAAAGCTTTTCCTTGATTTTTGCAACTGTCTCATCATCAAGAGAACTCATATGGCTTTTTATATCAACGCCCATTTCCCTTAACTGATTGAGAAGCGCTTTGTTTTGCATATTAAGAGTTCTGGCAAACTCATATACTCTGATTTTTGCCATTTATACCCCCTGAATTATATTATTATAATTATTATACTATTTTGGTTGTAAATTATTGAGCATAAGTCTTTCCATCGCTATCTGCATCTTCCCCGGAAGTCTTCTGAGTGTCTTCAATAGTTGGCGGCTGTTCAGCATCTTCTTTTTCGTCCGTGCTATCAGGAGCATCATCTTGCGCAGTCTCTTTGGTTGTTTTGTCGATATTCACAGCAGTTGCCGTATAACCTTTTGCTGTTTCAATAAGCTGAACGGCTTTTTCTTCACCAATGCCTCTGATCTGAATCAAATCTTCTATGGTTGCATTGCCGAGTTCTTCAGCGGAAAAGTATCCTTTTTCATACAATGTGTCTGCCATGCTTATCCCAATTCCCGGCAGTGACATTAAAGAGTTATAACCGTTTTGCATTGTTTCATTATAACGTGATTCGCTTATAACATTAAGGCGCCACTTTGTCAGTTTTGAAGCAAGCCTGATGTTTTGGCCATGTTTTCCAATAGCTATTGAAAGAAATTCGTCAGGAACAATGACTTCCATCGAGCGGTTTTCTTCATCAATAATAACTCTTGATATTTCGGCAGGTGATAAAGCGTTACATACATACTTTGCCTGATCGATATGCCAGGATATAATGTCTATTTTTTCACCTCTTAGTTCCTGAACAACATTTTGTACGCGGCTTCCTTTCATTCCCACACAGGCTCCAACCGCATCAATGTCAGAATCGTTTGATGACACAGCAATCTTTGCCCTGATTCCAGGTTCCCGTGCGGTGCCCATGATTGAAACAATACCTTCGCTGATTTCAGGAACTTCTGTTTTGAAAAGATTTGCCAGAAAGTTTGGGTGTGTTCTTGAAAGAACAACCTGAGGCCCCCGTGTGTCAAGAAGCACATCTACGATATATGCTCTTAATCTATCACCGCGTCGACAGGTTTCTTTAGGAATTTGCTCTCGAGCTGGAAGTATGCCTTCTGTTGTGCCGAGATTCACAATAATGTCGCTGCGGTCGCTGCGCTGAACAATTCCATTTATCATTTCACCTTTTCGGTCAATGAAATTAGCATAAACCGCTCCTTTTTCAGCATCCTTCATTTTTTGAATGATGACCTGTTTGGCTGACTGAGCAGCTATTCTGCCAAAACTGGAAACATCCATTTTTGTGCCAAGACTGTCTCCTGTCGTGCATTCAGGGTCGAGCTTCAATCCTTCTTTAAGGCTAATCTGAATATCAGGTTCTGTAATTTCTTCCACTACATCTTTAAACTGAAAGACTTCAATTTCACCTGTTTCTTCATTATATTTAGTTTCGATATCAATTCTGTTCCCAAACTTTTTTTTGGCAGCCGATTTTAATGCTTCTTCAAGAGCCAGAATAAGAACCTTGCGATCTATTCCTTTGTCCCGGCTAACTTGTTCTATGACACGCTTTATGTCTGTTATTAACATCTGTTTTCTCCGCAATAATTAATAAGCTGCGCCCTGATGATTATCTCAAAAGGGATGGCAACTATCTTGTCATTAACCTGAAACTTTACCCTATCTTCTGATATTCCAAGCAAGACACCCTTGAAACTTTTTCTTCCGTCAACAGGCTGAGAGGTTTTAATTTTGGCGATGTGTCCTTTAAATCTTTCAAAATCAATTTTTTTACCAAGAGGGCGATCAAGGCCTGGTGATGAAACTTCAAGATTAAACGGCCCTATATTATCAATATCCTGTCCCATCAAATCGGTTTCAATAAGATTATCAATCTGGCGGCTGATAAATGCACAATCGTTCAGTTTGGCTCCTCCTTTCTTATCAATATAAAGGCGGATTATCATTCCACTTGCTTCATGCTGACATTCAATATGTACCAGTTCCATGTCTTGAGCTTCACACATCGATTCAGCCAGTTCTTTGAGTTGTGCAACAAACCGCTTTTTGGTTTCAGGGGACAACGTTTTCTTCTCCTGACTCCTATGTGTTGGTTTTTCTCTTTTTTTTCTTTGAACTTTCATATTAATAAAGCAACTCTTCTAAAAAATAAAAAACGGGCTAAAGCCCGTTTTTTCCATTTAAGTAGATCATTACTATGCAGCGAGAAACTTTATCTGTTCAAGTAATTAACCATAAGAAAAATTAACTCCAAACCATAACGTGATAGATAAAAGTTTCAACCTTAACAAGAGACTTTTGCAAAACCACCTGTTAAAATAGCTGCAAAAATCCATTAAAAACCTTTTTAAACGAAAAAGTCGGGCACCCGTGGAGCGGGCAACGAGATTCGAACTCGCGACACCAAGCTTGGGAAGCTTGTACTCTACCAGCTGAGCTATGCCCGCGTTCTATGAAAATTTTTAAATATTACAATAAATGATATATGTCAATATGTTTTCAATAATTAATCCATGTAACGATATTTGTTGCTATCTATAATACGTTTTTTGTGGATCCTTGCATTCTTCAATCCTAAAAATATTTATTGTAACACATAATTAAATTATATAATATACTCAAGTTTCGCACCCTTGATTTTTATCAATATCAAGACGGTAAGGGTTGAAAATAACATTTTTACAGCGAAATCATTTGTTTATATTTTGTAAACAGCAACCTGTGCAACATACATTATGATCAGGCGCAAAGGAGATATAACGTATTGAATTTAATAGTGTATTAAGCATCAATCTTATACTGATTGATTGGCGCCGCTGTATAAACCACAGGCAGTATATTTCGTCTTAAAGTTTATTCCTAACTCTTGCCGTCTAACGCTTTGGCTAAATTAAAGGGTGCGAAACTTGAAAAGTTTTGTTAATAATGGTCAATTATGATGGTCTCATAAAAAGTCGAAAAACCACTTTTTTGCTTAAAGGAGGGTTAAAAAATGGAGCAAATAAAAAAAATCTATCGTCCAGAACCTAACTACAAGACAATTACAATAAAAACCTCTGACGGATCAACAATACAGGGGAAGGTAAATCTTCAGACAAAACAGAGAATATCTGATCTTTTTACGAAAGACGAAGCAGCGTTTATTGTTCTGATTGATGTGTTTTTTAAGGATTTACAAGGTAAAACACTCTTTATCAATAAGAATCATATTGTGTGGGTGGAACCTGAGGATAAATAACAAGAAGGATTATGCAATATCATTAAGGAACATTTCAAGACTCTTCATGTTATTCACATTATAAATTTTACAGGGTGAATCCTTTGGCAATATCTTTTTTAATAAGCCTGCGAGAACCCTCCCTGGACCAATTTCGGCAAATATTTCAACTTGTTCCGTTAAAAGCATCCGCATGGAATCATACCATTTTACAGGGCTGCATAACTGATTTGCCATAATCGATTTGATGTTATCCGGGTTCATTTCAAAATCAGCAGTAACATTATGCACTACAGGTCTTTGCGGCGCCCTGAAATTAAATGTATCTAAAAAAACCTTAAATTCATCTTCAGCGCCTTTTATCAATTCACTGTGCCATGCTCCGCTTACCTTTAATGGTATGTCTCTTGCTCCTTGGGAAGTAGCGAGTAAAGAAACTTTTTTAACCTGATCAGGAGCGCCTGTTATAACAATTTGACGCTCGGTGTTGTGGTTGGCCACAGATACAACGCCTTCCTTTTGAACTTCGGAGACAAGTTCGGAAACAGTATCAATAGAAAGCCCTATGATGGCATGCATCGCCCCTTTATGCTTTGTGGACTCTCTGTGCATAAGCTCTCCTCTTTTAAAAACAAGGCTTAACGCATCCTTTTTTGAAACAATCCCAGATGCACAAAGTGCGCTGTATTCGCCAAGACTATGCCCGGCCGAAACATCCGGCATGATACCTTCTTTTTCTATTGCAGATAAAAAGGCAAGATTCACCGCTGTTACAGCGGGCTGCAAATTAACTGTCGCTGTAAGTTCTTCCATTGGGCCTTTAAAGCAGAGTCTTGATAAATTTATCTTGCAAAGCTCCTCTGCCATGTCAAAAAGCTCACGAACAAAATCATATTCCTGATAAAGATCAAGGCCCATGCCAACCGCCTGTGAGCCCTGACCTGGAAAAAGAAATGCTGTTTTTTTCAAATTAAACTCTCCTGATTTTTATTCACCGAAAGACGCAGAGAACGCAAGGATTAAATCTTTCCCCTCAATCCCTCAATCCTCTTAATTTTAGGAATTTTAGGTATCCTATTGATTTCAATCCTTCAATCCCTTAATCCTCTAATCCTCTAATTCTCTAATCCCTGTCACTCGTCTAATTTAAAAAGTTTACGTGTAATATCAAGGTAAATTGACTTGTTTCCCTGACAACCATTTTTTTTTAAAGAAATGGTCGGATCATGCAATATTTTGTTTATAAGCCCGTTTGTCATTTTGTAAATGGCTTGACAATCATCATCTGACAGGTGCTTTAAAGATTGCATGGTTTTTGTAAGTTCAGCTTTAGCAATAGCATCGAATTTGTTTCTTAAAGCAACTATTGTGGGCACTACATCCAGGCTTTCATGCCATTGCTGAAAAGTAATTGCAGACTCTTCAATGATCCTTTCCCCTTTTAAAGATTCCTGCTTACGTTCTTCAATGTTTTCATCGATAATTTCTTTTAAATCATCAATATCATAAACATATGAATTGGCTACTTTGTTTATTTCAGGGTCGATATCACGTGGAACAGCTATATCAATAAAGAAGATCGGACGGTTACGTCTTTTTCGCATAACCCCCTTAACCTGATCACGTTTAATAATAAAACCAGGAGAACCTGTTGAGCTTATAATAATATCAACGAACTTCAAATGCTCTGGTATTTCTTCAAGCCGTATAGCTTTGCCGTTGAAATGTCTGGCAAGATCAACACCTCGCTTAAAAGTTCTGTTTGCGACGAAGATACTTCCTATTCTGTTTCTTATCAGGTGTTCAACTGCAAGCTCAGCCATTTCGCCTGCACCGATAAGAAGCACATTTTTCCCTTCAAGGCTGCCGAATATTTTTCGTCCAAGTTCGATTGCCGCATAACTTATTGATACTGCATTGTCTCCAATTCCTGTTTCAGTTCGAACACGTTTCGCCACAAAAAAGGTTTTATGCATCAGCCTGTTAAGAATAACACCTGCTGTCTTTTTGTTGGTGGCCGCAGCATAAGCCTCTTTTATCTGGCCTAATATCTGCGGTTCTCCTACAATCATCGAATCAAGGCTGGACGCAACCCTGAAAATATGCTGAACAGCCATGTTGCTCTTATGAATATAAAAAGACTCTTCAAATTGACTGACCGGCAGATTTTTTACTTCAGCAATATAGGTTTTGACAGCATCAACAGCTTTTGGCATGTTTTCAGTTGTTATAAGCACCTCAACACGGTTGCATGTAGAAATAACCACGATTTCGCTGATAGCAGGATATTTTTGCAGTGTCTCCATGGCAACAGCGCTTTCATCCTTTGAAAAAGCAATACATTCTCTTAGTTCCACAGGCGCTGTTTTATGATTTAACCCTAATAAAACTATATCAAGCATAACTTATCTTTAGTCTAACGTGTTACGGCGGTTCAAAATTTGATTACTTCTGTATGATGTCCATGCAATAGAATGTTGACACCAAAAAAAGTGAATAAAAGCACTACAAAACCAATAATAGCCATTATAGCCGTGCGTCTTCCCCGCCATCCAACAGCGATACGCTCATGCAGCAAAGCAGCATACAATAGCCATGTTATGACGGACCAGACTTCTTTTGGATCCCAGCCCCAGAATCTTCCCCAGATTGTTTTTGCATATACAAAACCGGCAATAAGACCTATTGTAAGCAATGTAAATCCTGCTACTATGCTTGCATATCCTACGGTATCAAGCAGTTCCAGTGAAGGCAGACGCTTGAAAAAAAAGCCGTGTTTTTTAGTTTTGATTGCATGTTCCTGAAGCAGGTACATTATGCCTACACCGCAGGCTATGGCGAACGATGCTTCGCCGATCAGTAACATTATCACGTGAAAAACAAGCCAGACATTAGTGAGAACACTTTTGGCCTGTTCCGGCTCAATGGGCAGGCGTGATGCAATCAGCATAACAACTGCGGCAAGTGGAGCAACATAAACGCCAAGAATCTTCAGGTTATATTTATACTTGAATATAATAAATACACCGGCCATGGCCCACCCTGCTATTGCGAAGGTTTCGTGAAGATTATGAACATGGACGCCCGATTTAATAAACACGTAACCAATTGCTGCTGAATGACATAAAAAACCGGTCGCCAGCAAATAAAAACCGGTTTGATGGAGATAGTTTTTCTGAAATAAAAGATATGTAACATATCCTGCTGTGCTTAGCGCATAGAGCAGGATTGTAATTGTGATCACAATATCCATTGATAACACCTTCGAGTTAGCGCGCCTTCGGTACGGACATGAGCACTTTAGCTCACTTTAGGCACTTGTATTCATCAATGACTCAAACTTATAGCCTTTGCCAAGGATCTCAAAAAGAAGAGAATTTATATCTTCTTTTTTATTGTTCTTTATGCTTCCGGTTCGTGTTTTTCGCTTAAAAGTTTTTTTCTTATAGCTCCCATTAGCCGGAGGAATTCTGCATACTCAACACCAAATTGTCTTTCAAGTTCTTTCCGAAGTGTTTTTGCAAAAGCAGGACTTTTCCCTGAAGTAGAGATGGAGATCATAAGGTCCCCTCTATTCACGATAGCCGGGAGTATGAAGTTGCATACTTCGGGGCGGTCGGCAATATTGCACAGCATGTTAAGTTTCTCTGCGTCAGCGCTGATCTGATGGTTTAATTCTTCGTCATCGGTTGCGCCAATGACAAGAAATGTTCCGTCAAGATCAGAGGTTAGATAAGAGCGCTTTTCCCATGCAATCAAGCCATTATCAACAAGCTCCAGCAGTTTTTCGCTAGCATCAGGGCTGACAAGAGTTACCTTTGCGCCGCAATCCAGAAGTGTTAAAACCTTACGAGTGCCGACAGAGCCACCACCCACAATCAGGCACTTTCTATTCAAAACATCAAGATTTATCGGATAATATCTCATAAAGACCAACCTGTTATAAAAAATTAAATAACCGTTCACGGTTGTCGGTTTGCAGTTCACAATTTTTTTCAACCGTGAACCTATAACTGTAAACTGTGAACGGTTACAAAATTAGTCTATCATTTTTTTTATCATACATCAACTCTTTTCACACACAGCTACTGCGAAACATTACGACGTATCGAAATGATTTTTACATCTTCAACCGGCTTGCTTCCGTTGTCAACAGTAACAGCTTCTATTTTATCGACCACATCCATGCCCTTTATTACCTTGCCGAATACGGTATGTTTGCCGGTAAGCCAGTCAGTATCTATCAGGTTAATAAAAAATTGAGAGCCATTGGTGTTAGGCCCCGAATTAGCCATGGCCAGTGAACCGCGTACAGGAGAATGAGACGAACCCTTGTCGGAATATGAATAACCCATGTTTTCATAAGTTTTTTTGAGTGTAAGGGCTTTAAGTTCGATTTCAAGTTCATCACGTTTTTGATCAAGTTCTTTTTGTGAAGTAATACCCATTTTTTTAAACAGTGGCGCAAGAATGATATTCTGGTAATCCTCCTGACTGCGAATCATCAGAAAAGGATGTGGACCCTCCTTGGGATCCATTGCCTTTAACTTGTCAAGGCCTAAAGCAGCAGCATTGATCTCATCAGCAAAAGAGTAGCCCGGCCCGCCTCTACCGTCGCCCTGTGGACAACCGCCCTGAATCATGAAGCCCTTGATTACCCGGTGAAAAATCAAACCGTCATAAAAAGGCTTTTTGACTTTTTCGCCTGTCTTTATATCTGTAAATTCCTTTGTGCCTTCTGCCAGACCAATAAAATTTGCCACAGTATCTGGGGCATCGTTTTGAAACAGTTCCACTTCAATATCGCCTAAATTTGTTTGAATGCTATACACAAGATTCTCCTTTTTTTTTGACTCACCACTCCATGCAGTTGCCGCTAAAACGATTAAAATGAATACTACTGTGATTACGTTTTTTTTCATTATGTTGATTACCTTATCTAAGCTTAAGTGTTAAAATAAAATATTTAACCCTGAACCGTGAACTGCGGAACTTTGAACCTGAGCAGTTACTAACTCACAACTTTTTTTTCGATCTTTTCGATTATCCATTTTAATAATTTCTTATCATCCTCAGAGGTTACAATCCTGTTTAGATCGGCAATCGAAATCTCGGCACGAGCCATGCTTTTATGGCCGCCTGCCGAGCCAATAGCGCTAAAACTCTTTTTTGCTACATCGCCAGCATTCCTGCATACGCCGTCATTTCTAAAAACTATTATCAGTTTTTTTCCGTAACTGCCTGAAACAATACTCCATCTGACCGAATTTACACGCATAAAAAAATCTGCAATAAGCACACATACATCCGGGTTCTCTACAGTTCCAAGATGGACGTATATCCTGCCTTTACGCATACGCTTACTCAGAAGAGCCCTTCTAAAATACTTCAAAAAATCAATTTGCAAATCCACATGTTCTATTTTCTGCGCAAGATGGATGTTAACATGGCAAAAAAGAAACTGAAATGCTCTGACATCTTCAAATGAAGTTTGCCTGACAAAATTGTTTGTATCTGTTTTTATGGCAAAAAACAGGCCTGTAGCAAGTTTGGAGGAAGGTTTTATTTTGGCTGCCCTCAAATATTCGGTCAAAATACTGGCAGCAGCGCCGTATTGCGGGCGAATGTCCGTAAAAGAGGCCTGAGCGCCTGTTCCAGGATGATGGTCAATTATAACATCAGGGGTAATTTCTGAAAAAGACTCATTATGTTCGGGCTGAGAATCAACCATGACAAAACGGTTGAAACCGGCCTTATCGATTTTTGATATATGTGTCAGCTTGACTCCCAAAAGCCGGATCATGGCCAGGTTATCAGGACGTTTTATTATATTAATATTTGAAATATCTATGCCGGCTACTTTGCGCCACAGCAGTCTTTTAACTGCCATTGCACAGGCAATCGAATCCGGATCAGCGTCAATTACAATTAGAACATGATCGTCACTTGAAAATTGATCATAGAAACGGCGCAATTTCTCAGAAGCAGAAAGACTCATATAAAAATATTACGATGAATTATGGTAGATTTCAATAATTTTCGACAGATGACAAATTACGAAAAACAATTTGATTATTTTCCACATCAGCCTTTAGACTTGTTCCTTCGGAAACCTGCCCCTTAAGTATTTCCATGGCCAGTGGATTTTCAATATATTTTTGAATTGCGCGCTTTAAAGGCCGTGCTCCAAATATCTGATCATATCCTTTTTCAGCAAGAAATGACATGGCTTCATCTGAAATGACAAGATTAATCTTTTTTTCAGAAAGTCTTGAGCCAAGTCTTTTTATCTGAATCCTCACTATTTCACGAATCTGCTCAGACGTCAGGTTATGGAAAATTATTATGTCATCTATTCTGTTTAAGAATTCAGGTTTGAAAGCCGCGTGAAGGGCCTCTGTCATCCTGGCTTCCACCTCTTCCCGTTTTGAGATGCCAAGCTCCTGAATCCACTGACTGCCAACATTTGAAGTCATAATAATTATGGTATTTTTAAAATCGACTGTTCTTCCATGGCCGTCTGTCATTCGTCCGTCATCCAAGATCTGAAGCAGTACATTGAAAACTTCCGGATGAGCTTTTTCAATTTCATCAAACAGCACTACGGAATACGGCCTTCTTCGTACAGCTTCGGTTAAATAACCGCCTTCTTCGTATCCAACATAACCGGGGGGTGCTCCGATAAGCCTTGAGACAGAATGTTTTTCCATATATTCCGACATATCGATTCTTACCATTGCCTGTTCACTGTCGAAAATAAATTCTGCAAGAGCCTTGGCAAGTTCTGTCTTGCCCACACCTGTGGGCCCCATAAATATAAACGATCCAATTGGACGGTTTTGATCCTGTAACCCGGAACGCGCCCTGCGGACAGCATTTGAAACAGCTTCAACAGCTTCTTCCTGTCCAATGACTCTTTTTCCGATACAATCCTCCATGTGTACAAGTTTTTCCCTTTCACCCTCAAGCATCTTGCTGACAGGGATACCTGTCCATTTGTATATTACTCTGGCAATATCTTCAGCATCAACCTCTTCTTTCAACATTTTTCTGTCTTTTTGAAGCTCTGAGAGTTTTGTTTTAGCTTCATCAAAACGCTTCTTAAGTTCAGATGCTTTTCCGTATCTGATTTCTGCAACTTTTGCCAGGTTGCCCTCTCTTTCAGCCTGCTGCTCCTCAATGCCAAGTTTCTCGATTTTTTCTTTTATTCCCCTTATATTCTTAATAGCATCTTTTTCGTTTAGCCAGTGGGCTTTCATTTCCTGGATTTCATCCTTCAAAGCTGCAATATCTTCTTCAATCTTTATTAGACGATCTTTTGATACCTGATCAGATTCTTTTTTCAACGCTTCCCGTTCGATTTCAAATTGTGTGATTTTGCGCTGAATTTCATCTATCTCCACAGGCATGCTGTCTATCTCGATTCTGAGTTTTGAAGCACACTCATCAATCAGATCAATAGCTTTATCTGGAAGAAAGCGGTCTGTAATATAACGGTTTGAAAGCGTCGCGGCGGCAACAATAGCGGAATCCTTTATCCTTACTCCATGATGCACCTCATATTTTTCCTTCAGGCCCCGGAGGATTGAAATTGTGTCTTCAACAGTGGGTTCCTGTACCATAACCGGCTGAAAACGTCTTTCAAGAGCAGCATCCTTTTCAATATATTTCCTGTATTCATTCAAGGTGGTAGCCCCAACGCACCGGAGGGTTCCTCTCGCAAGAGCCGGTTTCAACATGTTTGAAGCGTCCATCGATCCTTCACTCGCGCCTGCTCCAACCACGGTATGAAGCTCATCAATGAAAAGTATAACCTCTCCTTCCGCCTGTTCCACTTCCTTTAATACAGCTTTCAGGCGGTCTTCAAATTCTCCCCTGTACTTGGCGCCAGCTATAAGCGCTCCCATATCCAGAGCAGCTACCCGCTTGTTCTTTAAGGTTTCTGCAATATCTCCCTCGACAATTCGCTGTGCGAGACCTTCGACAATGGCTGTTTTACCGACTCCGGGTTCTCCTATGAGAACAGGATTATTCTTGGTCCGTCTTGAAAGAACCTGTACAACCCGTCTTATTTCATCATCCCGCCCGATAACAGGATCGAGTTTGCCCAGACGGGCAAGATCTGTCAGATCACGGCTGAACTTGTCAAGTGCCTGGTATTTTTCTTCAGGATTCGGGTCTGTAATCCGCTGAGAGCCACGGATATCAAGTAGAACTTTCAGAATCGATTCCCTCTTTATCCCATAACTGCCAAGAATCTTTGATGCTTCACAATCCTTTTTATCCGAAATCGCCAGAATGATATGTTCTATGCTCACATATTCATCTTTCATATTAGCTGCTTCCACAAAGGAGGCATCCAGGACATCTTTTGTTATCTGTGATATATGAGCATCCCCCATTCCGCTTCCGCTTACC
>JAFCZU010000441.1 GCA_019314185.1 Deltaproteobacteria bacterium
AATGTAATCGTATTGATCCACTTTGAGCATTCTCCTTTCTCCCTCCGGTTTGTTGAATTGATATTTATCAATCCCTTATACCAGAAGTCGGCTCAGGGGGGTCAATTTTGGGTTAGCAAAACTAACGGGCAGGCAGCACTGGATGTCCATCTTCAGGATGAGACCGTATGGTTGACTCAGGCGCAGATGGAGAAGCTTTTTCAACGAGACCAATCGGTTATTTCCAGGCATGTGAACAATATTTTCAAAGAAGGTGAACTGCAACGGCGAGGCAATGCTCTTTCCGGAATCATCGGAGCAGTGCAGCAAACATTCGGCGGTAAGGATCTTTATCCAAGTGTTGAGGAAAAGGCGGCCCATCTCCTCTATTTTGTGATCAAGGATCATCCTTTCACGGATGGTAACAAAAGGATCGGCTCTTTTCTCTTCCTGTTGTTTCTCAAGAGGAATGACTTGTTGGATCAAAAAAGCTTCAGCAACAAAGCGCTTGTGGCGCTTGCCCTTCTGACTGCCGTTAGTGAACCGGGGCAGAAAGAATTAATGATTCGGCTTATTGTGAACCTTATTTCGGAGGAAGGCTGATACTGAAAAGTTTCAGATTTTTTTCATGCTTGGAGAGGCGGCCACGACTGAGATAACGCGAGCAGATGATGCAAATGGTTTTCAGGAAAACAAGCGTGCTGCTCACAAGGGTGGAGAGGTTGCAGGAAAGGCGAGAAAAAACCCGCAAGAAGGTTGTCTCCCACGAGAACTATACTGGAGATTCCGCAGAAAAGACAGAAACAGTTGAATGAAAAAGAATAAAGCAGTAAAGATTTTTGTGGAAATTTTTATAAAACTTGATAAGATTATTATTAAAGACACTTTTATTCCTTCAAACACAAAACCGATACGATGGTAGAAGGAGATATTTTGAGAGTCAAAATTACAGCTTTAACCGAATCACCTGCCGCTATTCCATTTAATTACAATTATGCCCTTCACTCCGCCATCTATGGCCTCATAGAAAAATCATCAGGTGAGTATTCCGAATATCTTCATGATAAAGGGTTTATTAATGAAACAGTAAAAAAGCGATTCAAATTATTCACCTTTTCAAAGCTGTTTTTCACGCCGACAAAGATTCAAAAAACCGGATTCAGCAGGGTCAAAGAGATCAGCTTCATTTTTTCCACGCCTATTGAACAGAGCTACGAACACCTTATCCTGGGCCTGTTTTCAGACCAGACATTCTACTTGAATTTTTCCGGTGAAAAAATAAACTTTTCAGTCACACAGGTTGAGTCATTGCCTGAACCTGTATTCAATAACGAGTGTAAATTTCTCTGCCTGTCTCCAATTGCAGTTTCAACCCAGAGAGAAAAAGCAAATGGCGGGCTTGAACAGCATTATCTTGATTATATGAATCCTGAAGAAAGGAAACATTTTATTGAGGATATAAAGAAAAACCTGATCAACAAATACCGGACATTTTACAAAACAGATTATGCTGACCATGAACATAAGCACGAATTCAAATTCAGTTTTGATGTGAACTATATTGCCAAACGACAAGGCAAAATCAGCAAACTGATTCATTTTAAAAAAATAGATAATAATATAAAAACCAAGATAAAAGGCTTTGAAGCGCCGTTTACAGTTGTTGCCGATCCCAGGCTTATTAAAATTGGCTACGACTGTGGTTTTGGGAATGATAATAGCGCTGGGCTTGGGTGTGTGGAAATCATAATTAATGCAGATAACAACAAAAACGATCAGTAAATTGATACATTGACTTAATAAGCATGATATAAGGTTAATATAACAAAAATTGTTTTCATAGAATCAATTATCAGTAAAATTATTTTTCTTCGTGGTGAAAAAGTTTTGTTAGATCGAGAAATTGCAGGGCTTTATAACGTAGAAATCAAACAGTTGAAACGCACAGTACTCCGCCATATAAAAAGATTTCCTCTGAATTTTATGTTTCAGTTGACGAAAGAGGAATATTGAAAGATTCCCGGAATTAAAAAATTGGAGGTCGCAATTTGCGACCTCCGATCAATACAAAGGTAAGCGCTGATGAAACAACGGGTTGAGAATTACCTGGATCAACTCACCAGGGGCAAGAAATCCGGAAAAGTTAGAATCGTACTGGAGTAGAACCATGGTCACAAACAAATGCATCCCTATGCAGCCAGAAGGCGACAATCTGTTTGATCGCGTTGTCTCTATTCTTGAACATGCGGTCTCTATTCTTGAACATGCGCGTTCCAACGCTGTTCGAGCCGTTAACAACAATATGGTAATAGCTTATTGGCTGATTGGCAGGGAAATCATACAGGAAATTCAGGCCGGAGATGAAAGGGCCGAATACGGCAAGCAGGTAATAGAAAAGCTTTCTGCCAGGTTAAATCATAAATACAGCCGCGGTTTTTCTACCACCAATTTGCGCTACTTTCGAACCTTTTACATGGTCTATTCCAATCGGATCCCTGAGATTCGCCACATCGCATGTGGCGAATTCAAATCGTCCGGAAAACGCCATACCCAAAGTGGCGTTTTGGATGCCATGGCGTTGGCGGTCAAGCAAGCTGGCATCGAGCGCGCGTTTTCGCCCAATTTAGGCTGGTCTCATTACAGGGCTTTGATGAATGTAGAACATCAAAATGAACGCCTTTTTTATGAGATCGAAGCAGAAAACGAAAGCTGGGATGTCAAACACCTTAAACGTCAGATTCATACCTTTCTTTTTGCAAGGCTTCTCAAAAGCCGAGATAAAGAGACCGTTATGGAACTTGCCTGCCAGGGGCAAAGGATCAACACGCCGGCCGATACCATTAAAAACCCCTATATTCTCGATTTTCTTGGATTGCCGGATTTTCAAGTCCATCATGAGACGGAAATTGAAAAAGCGATTATTGACAATCTTCAGTCATTTCTCCTTGAACTGGGCAAAGGCTTCGCTTTTGTCGGTCGTCAAAAACGCATGCAATTCGACGATAGCTACTTTTATATCGATCTGGTTTTTTACAACTGCATTCTGAAATGCTACCTTTTGATTGACCTCAAGATCGGCGAACTGACGTATCAGGATGTCGGCCAGATGGACGGTTATGTTCGGATGTTCGATGACAAAAACCTCACAGAGGGGGACAATCCGACCATTGGTCTTATTCTTTGCGCAAAGAAAAACAAAACCATCGCCCGATATTCCGTGCTGAACAACAGCAAACAGCTCTTTGCATCTAAGTACATGCTTTATTTGCCTACCGAGGAAGAAGAAAGACAGCAAACAGAAAATGAAGGCAATCAGGATGGTGATTAAGGTTTTTGCTGTTTTGGCTTTGGTGTGAGAGAGTTCAGGTAATTAGTAAAAGATAATCCCAAAAATACCAGAAAAATAAAGATGATGAATAAGACTTTTCTCAGGGCGAAATAAAATAATATCGCATCACCGATTTTGAATGTTAAAAATCTGCAAAATAATCTGGCACCTTCGGAAAGAATGTCCCGTCCCTGTCCATTTGGGGTTGGAAAGAAATAAGGAAAGAAAAGATTATGATGACATTAAGACAATTTTTCACGATTTGGATAATGTCTGTCTTTTGGGTTAAAGTAATCCAATGCTAATAGCACTGGTGGAATAATGGGAAGTCATATATAAAAGCTATTATGGATAAAATTTGAAAGGATTTTGTATTATTATGTATTTTGCTAATTATAGAGGGCCGTTTGGATTTATTAAACCTTGGACCGCAGTGAGAGATAGTGAAACTTTTAGCCAACAGTTTTTAACACCTTCGATAGTGGCAGGTATTGAAAGGAAACTGTTCCCGGATCTTTTAGCTAAGCCCTATGGTTTATATAAAATTAAAAGACATAGGTTGTCTTACAAACAAATTTCTCATCAGCAAGAACAGATTCAGCCCAGGGGATGGAATAAAAAAAACAACTGCTTTTATAGGCCATATTCGATAATAGTTCGGGGTGTTCTTATAGAGCCTGATTTATATCTTGGATTTGATAATGAAAAAGATGCTATCCATGCTGCAAAGCAACATATATGCGTTTGCAGGAATGAAGATATTTTATTCCCCAACGAATCAATAATTAAAATTCCTGAAGAAGACTTTGATACTCAGGAGGATATTTTTAATGGTTTTGAATTGATGTTTGAAAAGAACGACCAGTCCTTTTTAGTAGGATATAACCGTTTTGATGATAATAAACCTATGTATGGATGGCTTAAAATCATCGGTAACCCTGTAAAACATATATGTTGATTATGGACATTTGCTATCACATAAAAGCAAAAGGCTTTCCTGAATTCACAACTTTATATGATCATCTTTATCATGTCAGGCTATCAATTGAAAAATTTGCTGAATGTTTGGATTTTGATGTTGAAATTGCAAAAATGGGAGCTGTTTTCCATGATATTGGAAAAACAAGTCCGATTTTTCAAAAAAGACTTGTGTCCAAATATAGGACTGGTCAGTCAACATTCCGCCATGAAATTGCTTCATGCTTTTTTATTTCTCTAATCAAAGAGAAATACCAACCTCAGCTAATTGAAATGATAATTGCCCATCACAAATCAATTGAAGGGGACAAAAAACTGAAGGGTATACTTGATCTTGAAGAAAATGAAGGTGATGTTTTTGAATCCCACATAAAAGACTGGGATATTTGGAAACCGGATGCCCTGAAAATACTCTCCGCCTTTGGTGTTAAAACCAGAGACATTTCTTACGATGAAGCTCATGATAATTATTGTAAAGTGTTAGCCTATTGCGAGAAAAGAGTTGAGGATTATGGTTATTCAAGATGGCGCGGGCTACTTATGGCTGCGGATTATTTTGCTTCTGCCCTGTCTGAATCCACAAAGGGTTATTTAAACAATACATTTAAAAAACCAGTCTTGAATTTTTATAATAGAAAATCAAAATTTTATCCCTTGTCATTGAAAAAAGCTATATCGGAAAAACCACATACAATTGTTGTTGCATGTACGGGTGCAGGAAAAACAGACTATCTTTTCAGGCGGTGCAAGGGACGAGTATTTTATACACTTCCGTTTCAGGCATCTATCAATGCAATGTATCAACGGGTTAAAAATGAGTTATTGCCTTCAAATCCGGGCCTGGATATTCGTTTGCTTCATTCTTCTTCAAAAATAGCAGCTAACGATGAATCACAAGAAGAGATTGTTTTGCAGCGACTCATTGGTTCCAGTGTAAAAATTCTAACTCCATATCAATTAGCTTCTATCATATTCGCCACAAGGGGCTTTGAGTTTCAGATTGAAGATATCAAAGGTTGTGATGTCATTCTTGATGAAATTCATACTTATACAGGTGTCTCAAAAGCAATAGCGCTGAAAATTGTGGAAGCGCTGAATTATCTTGGCTGTCGCATCCATATAGGCACGGCTACCATGCCTTCTTCATTATATGAAAAAATTATAACATTGCTGGGGGAAAATTCTATTGAGCAGGTTTCTTTGGACAAAATAGAGCTTGAAAGATTTGATCGACATAAACTTTTTAAGATAAATTCATGGGAAAATTCAGATCAAATAATTGCTGATGCTGTCAAAAAAAAACAAAAAGTATTGCTTATTTGTAACCGTGTAAAATCAGCCCAAAATGTTTTGATTAGAGTAAAGAACTTATTTCCTGATATTCCATCCCTTCTCCTTCACAGTAGATTTAAACGCGGAGACAGATATGAAAAAGAAAAGAAACTTTTAGGTGTCGATAAAAAAGGACAGCCAACAGGTGAATTTAATACCTCATTGGATACTTGTATCGTAGTTTCTACACAGGTTGTTGAAGTCAGCCTGGATATCAGTTTCGATCTTATGATTACTGAGACAGCCCCTATTGATTCCTTAATTCAACGTTTTGGAAGAGTTAACAGAAAAAGATCATTATCTACTATTGGTCTTTATAAACCAATATATTTAATAGCGCCTCCTGACGATGAAACAGAAGCTCTGCCGTATGAGTTGGCGACATTGAAAGACAGTTTTGAAGTCTTGGAGCACGATAGCATTCTTCATGAATCTGATTATCAAAGGAAAATAGATCATGTTTTTCCTACCGTATCCAGCTTAAGCATAGAAACCCATACAGCATTTAAAGGAGGTGGTAAATGGAATATTGAAGCGCTCACTACTCACAGGGACAACTCTATATTGCTCGACCTGCTTGAAATTGACAGCGTAAACTGCATCATTGAATCTGACTGTGAAAAGTACAGAGATGCAAACTATAAGGAACAAACCATGATAGAGATACCGGTAAGATATTATTCTGTTAAAGACTTCTACCAGTTGAATTGTGGCAGTGACCCATTTGTTATATCAGATCAAGGATATTCTGATGAAATGGGGTTGGAAATCGACAAGGCTAAATTACATCAAACGGACTTAAATTTTATTTAAAAAGATATTATTATGATCTCAATAAATGTTGGACGCATATTCTTAAAAGCTTTTAATAAAAAGAATAACAAATCATATTCCTCCAAGGAATTTTTTGAAAAAATCTTTTTTAACCTTTTTTTTAATCATTCCAACTATATGATTTGGCCCACAAACTCGCCTTTTGTACAGATGAAAAAAGGCCAAAAAGTACATCTTTTAAGCGAAGAAGAAAGACGTGATAAGCTGAATGAATTTTTTGTAAAGGCAAAAACAGAAACACCTGATTCTAGTTTTGCTATTGGATTTCCTGCTTCAGAATTAAAAGAGTTTGCAACAACATCAGGGCTTGTAAGTGAT
>JAFCZU010000073.1 GCA_019314185.1 Deltaproteobacteria bacterium
TTAAACCAGAAGACATTTTTCCGCTTAACAATATTACGCAAAATGTTAAGCCATCTTGAATAACGTGCAGGAATTATTTTAAAATACGGGTAATTCCTGTGTTTTTTTGCTTGAGAATTTAACATTATTGTTATAGTAAATATCAAATATAGAGCCCTGAAACGCAAAGCGAGTTTGTAACCCTAATCGAGCGAAAGTCGAGGGTGCCTCAGCTTCAAGGCGTCCAAGGGCAAAGCTGTAGTCATTTACCGCGAGCCCTTGGCAACACAGAAGATGGGGTGGCATCGGCTTTCCTGAAGCGGTAAACAAAACGAAAAGTTTTTCTTAAAACTATAACTCATCAATAGAAGACATGTTAATTTTTGGAAAACACAACAAAAATGATAACCATTTTAAAACCTTATCTTTGTTTTTCATTTTGTTTACGATCAATTAGGGTATAATATAATGAGTGCAAAGAAATCCCTCTTTAAAATGACCTGTGAATATTGCAAATTCTATCATTTGCATATCTGCAACGCATTCGAGACAGGTTGATAGCAGCAGATCGGGGAGCTTCGGACGTCCTTGACTAACTCGACATACTTATGATATTAACACGTCTGTTGTTTGGTAATGTCACCTTTTGCAATTACCAAAACGCTTTATCGATTAAATAACCATAAGTCTAATTAGTCGAGGGGGCGTCCTTTATGCCACGTGAGTTTCGCTGCAGTTCCATCCACGCTTCTAAAGCAGAGCATTATATGAGAAAGAATGAGGTTAAAAGATCAACTGGAATATAAGAGATCATGTACGCGGCAAAAAATAATTACACAAGATTGCGCTGGATTTTGGTTCGTCTATAAGGCATATCTGCTGGTGCATATCGAGATAGGTGGATAGCGTTCTTTGCGTCTATCATGTAGTCTGTATAGTCTGTAGAATGGAAAAAGGGGGCGAGAATATAATGCAAAACAAAAAATATTGCGCTGTCATCACCTGTATTCTTACCTTGTCTATGCTGGGACTCTTTGTGTCTTGTTCAAGCATGGAGGAAAAACGGGACAAGTTTTTCAACCGTGGAAAGGCCATGTTTGAAGAAAAGGACTATGCAAAGGCCCGTGTTGAATTTAAGAATACCATTCAGGTTGATCCAAAATTCGCTGAAGGCTACTATTGGCTTGGCAAGGTTGAACTCGCCCTTCAAAACTCCCGGAAGGCCTTTGGCAACTTCACCAGGGCTGTGGGATTGAATCCGAACCTTTTAGAGGCGCAGATTGATCTGGGAAGGCTTTTCCTCGTCGCGGAACAAACAGACAAGGCATTGGAAAAAGCCAGCGCAGTCTTAACGCTGGACGCGGAAAACATAGACGCCCTCTTCTTAAAGGCAATCGCGTTATCCACAAAAAAGAAATTTCAGGAAGCGCTTGCCATTGTGAAGAGGGTTATTGTTGCTGACTCCGGCAGGGCCGGAGCTTACCTGTTAGGCTCTCAGCTTCACGTTGTCTTAAACAAACCAGAATCAGCCGAGAGACTGCTGCAGACAGGTTTAAAAAAGTTGAAAAAGCCAGCCTTCTATCATGCGCTGGCTGAGCTGTATATCAGTCAGAAGCGTCTGAAAGATGCGGAAAATATCTACAGACAGGTGATCTCCCTTGAGCCGGAAGAAGCTCGGCATAGACAGGCGCTGGCCCGCTTTTACATAAAGCAGGGCAGTTATGATCAGGCCGAGGCTGAACTCCGGGCAATAACCGCCATGGATAATACTCGCGAGGAGTATATCCTTCCCCTGGCCAGGTTTCTTGCCTTGAAGCAGAGGGCAGGGGAAGCCGAAGAGCTTCTTGCCTGGTTCATCCAAAAAAATCCCGGGGCTTACAAGATACGTTTTGCTCTTGGCAATCTTTACTTAAATACCCGCCGGCCGGAAAAAGCCCTGGAGGTATATCGGCAAACAGCAGAGTATGACCCTAAAAATTCTAATGCATTGCAGGCCAGAAACCAGATGGCCATTGTCCATATTAGTGAGGGAAGGTTAGACAAGGCGTTTGAGATTACCAGCAAGGTGCTGAAAGACAACCCGCGGGATATGGGGGCACTTCGTATTCAGGGCAGGATCTGCCTGGACAGGAAGGATTCCGTAAATGCAATAAGCGCCTTCCGCACCCTGATCAGGGAAACACCAAAAGATCCCGAAGCCCACCTGTTCCTGGGACATGCCCACAGATTGAACCAGGAGTATGCTCTGGCAGAAGAACAGTTCAAAAAGGCCGTTGCTCTAAATGAGGAATATATTCCGGCTCGCGAGGCGCTTGGTGATCTTTATGTTGAAAAAAAGGATTTTGCCATGGCTGAAAAGGTCTTTCAGGAACTGGTTAGCCGGTATCCCGAAGATCCCGGAGGTGACTTCAGACTGGGCATTATGTATCGTCTTCAGGGAGAAAATGATAAGGCCGTGTCAGCCTTTGAAAGGGCCATAAAGTTAAAACCTGCCTGGCTTGTCGCTTACCATAATATTGCTTCCGTTTGTTTGAATCAAAGGCAGGCCGCCAAGGCAATAGACGTGCTGCAAAGAGCTTATAAGATCAGGCCGGAATCGAATCGAACGAACTTTTTGCTCGCAAATGCCTATGAGCAAATGGAAGAGAAAGACAAGGCCCGCGGGATATACGAGAAGCTTCTGTCAAAGAACCCGCAAGATCCATACGCGGCAAACAATCTTGCCTATCTCTATGCGGATGCGTATCCGACAAAAGAGAATCTGGCAAAAGCCGTGCAGTTAATCCAAAACATATTGACTAAGGCCCCGGATGCTTCATATCTTGCCGACACACTGGGCTGGGTTTATTTCAGGCAGGGGAAGTTTTCTGAAGCGCTGGAGCAGATAGAAAAGGCCTTGGCAAATGCGCCGTCAGAAGCTATCTTTAATTACCACCTTGGTGTTGTTCTGGCTAAAAAGGGTGACTATGCAGGCGCACGCAAAGCCTTGAAGACGGCGATCGAAATCGGCGGCCACTTTCCAGGGCGGGAACAGGCATTGCAGATGCTGGAAAATAAGAAAATTAAAAGATTGGACAATTAAGCTTACAATATGATAATATTCCAGTTTTCATTTATATTAATTAATTTTGCCGGACAAAAAAACTATGAGAACCTCAAAAAACCTTATCTTTTTTTGCGCATTTTGCCTTTTCTGGGTTATCGGAACCGCCGGTTTACAAGCCGAAGATACCTACCTGCTGGGGCCGGAAGATCTGCTCGAGATATCAGTATGGAAAGACACGGAACTCACCAGGGAAATTATTGTTCAGCCTGACGGATATTTTTCCTTTCCACTCGCGGGGCAGATACTGGCCGGTGGACGCAGCATAGCTGCTATCCAGAAAGAGCTCAACCAGAAGCTGTCCTCCTATGTTCCGGATCCAACGGTAACGGTGCTGTTGCGTAAGGTGCAAAGCTACGCTGTTTACGTTGTTGGCAAGGTAAACAGGCCCGGGCATTTTGTTCTTGGGCGGAAAGTAAACGTCATGCAGGCCCTGAGTATGGCCGGAGGTCTGACCCCTTTTGCTTCTTCCGGGAACATATTGATACTGAGAGAGGGGGCAGAAAAGCAGGAAAAATATCAATTTGATTATGACGATATTGCAAATGGAAAGAACCTCGATCAGAACATAGATTTGAAAAGCGGCGATGTGGTAGTGGTGCCTTGAAACTGCTTGCAGAGATCACAACCGCCGCTGTTCTGATTTTTGAGGTATGCCTCGCCGGAGTTGCTCTTGCGGATCAGCTCTCTCTTGTGCCTTCCATATCAGCAAGAGGCGCTTATAACGACAATCTGTTTTTTACCAGCAGCGAGGAGACAAGCGACTTCTTTACAGAGGTAAGACCTGCCATTGCCTTTAAACAGGCAACGGAAAATTTTTCATTGAATGCGGCCGCTGAGATGATTATTGAGTCTTTTGCGGATAAAACAGATCTAAATACAGTGGACCGGAAATTTACGGCTGATGCCCTGCTCTGGTCGCATCCACGGCTCAAGTTTAATCTAAGCGGATTGTACCTTAAAGATACCACCCTCAATGAAGAACTCACAGAAGGCGGATTGTTACTAAGTCGTAACGATCGCAGTAGATATAGCGCTACCGCAGGGTTTGCCTGGATGGCAGGAGAGCGCACCGACCTCGATCTTGGAATCTCATACAACGATCTCGAGTATGATGATCCAGGGGTTAGCGATCACCATGAAACGCGTGTATACGGAGGAATAAGCCGCAGGCTGAGCAACTTCAAGACGTCGATTTTTTTGCAGCCGTCTTATGTTCATTATAAATTCGATGCCGGCAAGGCTGAGAATTATCAGGCGTTGGCCGGCATCCGGCACGATTTCACAGAGCGGACTTCTTTGCAGATTCTGGCCGGCCCGAACCATGTCCGTTCGGAGCGGACGTCCATTCGCGTGGGAGGGGTGTTAGGTCCTTACATATTTCTCAAAACAGTGGCTGAAAGAGAGAGCCTGTCCGGCTGGGTGACCAGCATCGAGGCTAAAAAAGCCTGTGAGAGAGGAAGTTTGCGTGCGGGTTATACTGAAGAGATCACAGGAAGCGGCTATGGGCTGATTCTACGCAGGCGTCATTCTTATCTCTCCTCCTCTTTCCAATTTTCAGAAAGGCTGAGAGGGAATCTGGACTTAAGCTGCTTCCGGATAAAGACCGAGAGTGAGGAGGTGCGGACAAATTATAAAACATACTCTGCCGGTGGCAGCCTCAGCTATAAACTGAACGAACAGGCTGATATTACACTCCATTTCCGGCACAGTGAAATAGATGACTGCATTATTGATAAAGAGGCGGAACGGAACATGATCTATTTCGAGATCAAGGTGTATACTATAAAGGAGTTATAAGGTAAATACCATGAGACAGAGATTGAATACTCTGGATGACTACAAGGCGTTTTTGATACGCAGAAGGCTGCATACTTTGATTCCTTTTCTGATCGTTTTTGCCGCTGCCATGGCGGCAGCCTTTCTGCTCCCCCCGGTTTATCGTTCTACATCCACGATCCTTATCGAGAGCCAGCAGATCCCGCAGGATCTTATCAAAACCACGGTAACCGGTTACGTGGAGAAGCGTCTGCAGTCCATAAGCCAGGAAGTCATGAGCCGGGCAAAGCTGCTGGAAATTATAGACCACTTCTCTCTCTACAGAGAACTGAAAGACAGAAAGACCACGGAAGAGATCATCGACCTTATGCGGAATGACATCTCTCTGGAGATGGTAAACGCCGAAGCCGTGGACCCGCGCACGGGCAGGGCTTCCCATGCTACTGTGGCCTTCACGCTGTCTTATGAAGGCAAAAACCCCGATAAAGTAGAAAATGTCGCAAACGCCCTTGCCACTCTGTATCTCGAAGCCAACCTGAAGACTCGCACCAGTATAGCTGAAACCAGCGTGACCTTCCTGCAGGAGCAGGTAGAGCTGTATCGAAATCAGTGCGCCGAGCTTGAAAAAAGGGTTGCTGGATTCAAAGAGAAGCATCTTGCTGAACTCCCTGAACTTCTTCAGTTGAACCTTCAGAGCGAGAAAGAGATGAGAAAGAGGATAGATAACCTCGATAGGGACATTCGCATTCTGCAGGATCGTAAAGTCTATCTCGAAGGCCAGTTAGCCATGATAGACTCGGACTCTCCTCTTATTGATGAGACCGGACGGCGTGTGCTTGATGTGCGTGAACGCCTCAAACTGATGAAGAATGATCTGATAGCCTTGCTTGCAATTTTTTCAGACAAGCACCCGGATGTTATCAGGGTCAGGAAACAGGTAGAGCAACTGGAGCAGGAGGTACATCTCGAAGAGGACCTCGCAGGCATGCGAAAGGAGCTTAAGAATAAACGGGCCTCTCTTAAGGAGCTTATTGGCCGGTTCACGGAAAAACATCCGGATGTGATCAGGCTAAAGTGCGAGATAGCGCAGTATAAAGAGCAGCTTGAGCAGGCAGCCAAGACAGGCGTGGTTTCCCGGCCGGAAGTGGCTGAGCCGCAAAATCCAGCATACATAAACCTTAATACGCAGATTGTTTCCACAGATATGGAAATAAATGCCTTCAAGGAGCAGCGAAAGGAGCTGCGCCAGAAGTGGATGACTTATGTCGGCAGGCTGGAAAAGATGCCTCGCGTGGAACAGGAATACCGTAATCTTTCCCGTGACCATGACAATACCATGTCCAAGTACAGGGAGACCATGGACAAGCTTATGGGGGCCAGGCAGGCCCTCAGCCTGGAAGAACATCAGGTGGGCGAAAGGTTTTTCATTATAGACCCTGCAACGTTTTCCGAAAAGCCGGTGAAGCCGAACCGGCTTGCCATCATGCTCATAGGTATCGTACTTGGAGTCGGTGTCGGTATCGGCTTTGCCTCGGTCGCAGAATTCTCGGATACATCAGCCAGGAACACGGATGAGCTGCGGTCAATCATTGATTTGCCGGTGCTTGCCGTAATTCCGCGCATCTTCACGAAAAAAGAGCTGGCCGGACAAAGAAGGAAAACATGTCAGAATATCGCCATAGCCGCAGGCACGCTGATCATCGCTGTCATTTTTTTCCATTTCTTCATTATGGATATCGATATATTCTGGCTCAAGCTAATGAGAAGGTTTTAATGGGAGAGGGCTGGACTGAGCGTGAATAAATCGGACAGGAGCTTTCATTATGAGTCACATTGAAAAGGCCTTGGAAAAGGCTGCAAAGGAACGGAGCAATACCTCTGAGGGAAAAGCGCCGGCAAATGACAGCGCAGAGGCGCTCAACCCCGTTTACACCGAGACCCGCTCCGTGGTCGCTGACAATGCGCTGCTTGCGCAAAATCGGGTGGTCACCCTGAATATCGATCCCGTAATCCTGGAACAGTACAACATCCTCAAGACACAGGTGCTGCAACGGACACGCAAAGATTCTCTCAACACCATCATGATCACCAGCGCGCGCCCGGGGGAAGGCAAGACACTTACTGCAGTAAACCTTGCCATCAGCCTGGCCAGAGAGATAAACCAGACAGTGCTTTTAGTGGACGCCGATTTCAGGCCGCCGTCTCTACACAAGTATTTTGGACTGCCTGTTGAGCCGGGTCTTACCGATTATCTCTTTCGGAACCAGGCCCTGCCGGGCCTCCTTGTTAACCCCGGCATAGCCAAACTCACGGTTCTTCCGGCAGGAAAACCCGCTTCTGATTCCGTCGAGCACCTGGGGTCGCCCAGGATGAAAGCGCTGGTAGAGGAGATGAAAACCCGTTATCCTGATCGCTACATTATTTTCGACTGCTCCCCGTTGCTTACCCATGCTGATCCTCTTATCTTCGCGCAATATGTGGATGCAATAATACTGGTAGTGGAAGCAGGCACGACTTCTGAGCATGACATCCGCGAAGCCGCTCAGCTCCTGTCCGGCAGGAACGTCATCGGCACGGTATTGAACAAGACCGAAATGCATGGCAAGGCGTACCAGAGCGCTTATTCAAGGACTGGTTGACCAGGCAATTTTAACCAATTAACCAACGAAGACGGGATAGCAGGTTTATATGTACGAAAAATTCTACGGTCTTACTGAGAGGCCTTTCCGGATATTACCGGACCCGGCCTACCTCTATCTGAGCTCCAAACATCGGATCGCCCTTGTTTACCTGAAATACGGCATCACAAATCATGCCGGTTTCATCGTAATTACAGGAGAAATCGGCACAGGCAAAACCACGCTCATTCGCACCATACTTCGCAAGCTGAAATCCAGGGCACGGGTAGCTTCCATCTTCAACACCAGCCTTAATCCCGATCAGTTTCTGGAGATGATTCTGCGGGAATTTGAGATCCCCTTTTCAGGAGGAGGCAAGTCTGATTACCTCGATCTGCTGCACCATTTTCTCATTGAAGAATACCGGCAAAAGCGCAGGGTCGTTCTCATCGTGGATGAAGCGCAGAACCTTTCATTAGAAACACTGGAGGAGATCCGGCTTATCTCCAACCTCCAGACCGAAAAAGAACATCTCATCCAGATCGTCATGGTTGGTCAGCCTGATCTCAGGGCAAAGCTGGCGCACCCCCGCCTGGCGCAGTTTGCGCAGCGGATATCCGTACACTACCACCTCGTCCCGCTGGACAGGACCGAGGCAGAGGCATATGTGGCACACCGTCTAAAAGTCGCCGGATTCAATGGCCAGTCGCTGTTTTCCCCTGCCGCCACCGGCCTCATCTTTGATGCAAGCAGAGGCATTCCCAGGCTCATCAACATCCTGTGTGACGCCGCACTCGTTTATGGCTTTGCCGACGATCTAAAAAATATTGACAGGGACATCATAGAACAGGTAATTGCCGACAAAAAAGAAGGCGGACTACTCTTTTCAGCTTCTCAGGAAACCCTGCCGAAAGGCGCAGCGCCTGCAGAGTTGAATCTTGAAATAAGGCTCTGCTGGCTGGAAGAGCAGGTACAGGCGCTTCAAGCGCAGCAGTCGCCAAAACATCATACTAATGACAAATTCCCGGGTCCGGAGATTGAAGACATGCCGGCAAAAGAGCGTAACCAGAATGAAGAACTCCGGCAGGTCCATCAGGAAGACATGGATACCATTGAAAAGCTCAGAAACGAAAAGAAGCAATTAGAAGAACGCCTTGCGGCCATTGATGCCTCAGTATCAGGTAAGACCAGGCCTTCTGCTGAGAATGCCGGCGCCCTGAGTCCCATCCTCTGGTGGACCAGGTTTTGTGAAAAACGCAGTTCAGAAAAATAATGAATCCTGGCCCAAATGGCCGGGTTTTGGGTTACCCCTGAAAGGAGTTGTTTTAAAACAATGCAAGTTAAAAGTGCCTGAAGTGAGTCCTGCCCTGCGGGATTATGGAGTCATTTTGTTGATTTTTTTACATGCGGTTTTTATTTTTTGTGCATTTTGCGCTTTCATCAATTTTTGAGATACAAACGGCATTCGATCACAACAAATCTATAATAAATTAAAGCGGTTAACTAAGCCCATTGAATGTAATTCAAGGGGCGGAGCTGTATATAAACAACCCCGACTCACCACATTTCTACGCTGACCTGATATAGGAAATCCTGTTAATCAAATAGCGGAAGTAAGCGAAGAAGAACAAGAAAACCTGTATCATGAAATAATTCAGCATAAGGAGACTGCCATGTTAGCACAATATATTAGAGATAAAGGAAATTGATAGTTTTGGATTCATCTGCTGATGCACTTTTTGCCTGCCATCCGGGCATGGAAAAAATATCCTGACAATATAGTCAATCCTGCTTGCCCTGTTGAATTTGAAAACCATTCAACCGGGGTCAAAAAACTATAAAAACAAGGCTCGAATAGTTAATGTTTAATGGGCGAACCCATTATTTTACGCCTGACAGAAAAAAAGAGGGTTTAAAATAGCATAAATACCAATTAAATAGAGAGTTATTTACTTATTTATGGATGTCCCGCAGCCCTATCTGACAATGATAAAAAACTGTTAGAGTATCTGCGATAAGGTCAGAAGGTAACAACGTCCCTTCTCCCTTTTCCTGGTATCAAAGGACCGCGATTTCAAGGCCTATCGTAAATTTGGGCTTAGAACTTTTTGGTGAAAATTGAAATGCAAGTAGGATATTGCTGTAAAGATAGCAGATATGGAAATATGAAACAACGTCCCCCTATTCCCGCTCCCGATAAAAAAGAAAAATAAATGAGAAAAGTTTGCATTGTAACCGGAACCCGCGCCGAATATGGCCTCCTCTACTGGCTGATGAAAGAGATTCAAGAAGACTCCGAACTTGAACTTCAGCTCATTGCCACAGGAATGCACTTGTCACCTGAATTTGGCCTTACATACAGGCAAATAGAAAAAGACGGTTTCAAAATTGACAGGAAAATTGAGATGCTTCTTTCCTCGAATACGCCCGTAGATATTTCAAAAGAGGAATTTCGTGGAATTTATTGGGCACTAAGTGACAAAGTGCCAGCGTCCCTCCTATTTTCCCAACATAATCAAACTCGCAACATAACGTCCCTTCTTACCAAACAATTTTTTATATTAAGGTGTCAACAAATCTAGGACAATCCAGATGCATTTTTAGGAAGGGCAGGGAGGAGATAAAATGGATACTTCTTTAGATATAAAATTTACAGAAACGTATTTACAGAAACGTCAGAGTCAATCGTTACTCAGCTTGGCTTTAAGGATTTGAAATCCTTTGTCAAAAACCAGGCTTTGCTTATGCTTATGGCCAGAATCGAGAAATATGAGGCGGAGAACAAGCGTTTTGAGGCCAAATATCATATGCTCTTTAAGGCGTTTCAGGCAAAAGTTGAAGGGTTGCAAAATGAAGAGGTGTTTACAGAAGATGACGATTACTTAGACTGGCGCTTTGCAAAAGAGGCGATTGATAGACTTGTGAGACAAAAACGGGAATTGGAATATGCTTGATCTAATCGCCAGGTACGAACGTTTTATTAAATCTTTCCATATTTCCCTGTATGAGAAGGAAGGAGAGATGCTTCGGTTTAAGGCGCAATTAACGTTTACGAACGACTCGAAGCTCTTCATAAAAGAATATGTTTTTGAAAACAAAGAGCGAAAGTATGCCTATCATTGGA
>JAFCZU010000442.1 GCA_019314185.1 Deltaproteobacteria bacterium
ATTGCCGTCCTGATCTATGGCCCGCATTTTTATCTTTACATTGGGCCGGTCTTTAAGCAGACTGACGAGATCAAGCTTGTTGTCGATTTTTTGGGCATTATCCGAGTGACGGGGGTCTCTTCCATCCATGGTGTAGATCAATCGCGCGGCCCCTTTGGGAATTTTGACATACATCTCCTGGGATTCCCGAATTTCATGCACGCCCTCATCAACAGCCGGCTTATAAACGACCGGCTTGGCTTTATCGATCTCTGCCTTGGCCTGTTTTAATTTGGCTGCGTAATCCTTGATGTGAAGCGATGTCCACTCCGTTATCTCTCCAAATCCGTAATCCTTTGACAGAAGCTTAACAATTTTCGTAATGAAACTGACGGACTGATCGGCCAGGCGCACAAGGAACTGTTTCGCATCCTCATGGTCGCACTTGTGTGGATCGCGTTGGCTTGGGTTCAAGTTTGCGTACCATTTGCTAACCACATTTTCACATTCGATCATGTCGCCTTTGGCACCGTAGATATCACAAACAGCCTGCGCCACCTGGCCTTGTGCAATCTGTTCGCCCGAGTTGAAAAGTGTCACATCCCCGGCAAAGGCATCACAGATGGTCTTGGCATCCTTTTCCGTGAGTGTGCCGCCAACAGGGCCATCAGTGTAAACCGCAGGCAATTGCTCGAGCATGAAATCAAATCGGTCCACGCTGCCGGTCAATCCGTCCATCAGATTTTTGAGACTGGTCAAACGTGCCTTTCGCCCTTTTTCATACAGGCTGATCACTTTGGCAACAGCCGGCAAACCGCTCCACCATTGTTTGAGCGTCTCAAATGCGGAGTTAAGAGATCGGGTTTCACCATGCTTCAGCGGCGGCGCGTCAACTGCCTTAGCGACCAGATCGATGAGAGTGATTTGAAAGACTGTCTTGGCGGCAGGGTCTGACACAATCTTGACCAGATCGTCATAGTACCGAAGAGGCTGCTCCACCATCCTGGTGGAGTCTTTGTACACAATCAAATGTTCTCCATAAGCCCGAATAACATGAGCCAGCGATAGCATCAAAGGTGTGCCACCAACGCCGTAAGGCGCATCCTTTGCATCCTCAAGAAAAGCGCCAACCGAGAACGTTTTTCCAAGATTGAGATTTGCCAGCCGATCACACAGTTCTTTGAGTACTGGGAAATCATCGTGGAGCTTGGCAGTATCGGTCTCGCACGCGAAATAACAAACCACACCTTCCGAACCGGATTTCTTGAGAGCTCCTGCACCTTTCAACAAAACTTTTTCAAGGTATCGCTTTTCCCCATGGTTGTCTGGGTTGCCGTTGTCAATAATGACCTTTTCCGCCTGCAACAAGACGCCTACAGCCTGTTTCAAAGCGGTGTTCTTCCCTGTGCGCCATTTTTCGTCGTGGCAGAAATTCAGATCCGGGTGTTTAATACGGCAGCGTTTCCTAAACAGCTCGTCGCACAGCATGTCCGCTGGTTTGTGGGATTGCCTGGGTCTGTCAACCAGGACTTTTCCTCCCTGCCAATACCAGCAGGCTCCGCTGCTCTCCAAAATGTCTCGAAATACGCGCTGGAGTCTTGTCCGGTATCCGTCTTCAGGATTTTCAAAGATGTCGCGCAGACGTGACTCGGTCTGGGCGCTTATCTTTTCCGCTTCGTTGGGGGGCAGGTAATGGCGGCATGCTTTTACTTTTAAAATCATCTCCGTAAAGGGCCGTGGCGTATGGGGCACGGATAAGGCCACGTTGGCATCAGAAATGGATTTAGCAGCCTCACGTGCCACATTAACCTCGGCATCATCCTCACAGAGCGCATAAACGAGCGTCCCTTCAAAGCTTTTCGATGGCTTGTTTCGGCTTTCATTATATTCAGTGCGTATTTCATCCCAAAGCGCATCTCCAAGGTCTTTAGCTCGAACGAAACGTGTGCGAAGGCGCTTGTCTTCCCCAAAGGGCATGTTGTAACCTTTGGCTTCTGCAAAATCCGAAAGATGCTTTTCTCCGGCCTCTTCCAAAAATGCTGCCACCGTGTCCGTTGGGTGCAGGCTGGTGTCAGCGACGTAACGCTCGATTAAATCGTAAGGATCTTCGACGGTGCTTGCAGCCAACTCGTAGGTTTTTGATTGCTGGCGGAAAAACACCGCGCCTTTTTTAACCAGGGCCTTCAAATATCCTTTGATCTGATTTTTATCGGATAAGCTCAGACAGTAAAGACCAAACTGGAGATTTTCCAAGCTCGTCGGAATTTGGCAGAGCTGGTAGATCAAGATTTCCCTGAGTACCTGAACGCGCTCGTCTTCCTGAAAACCGAAAAGGTCTCCTTTGGTAGCCTTCCGAAGGGCGTCTATGCTGGCGTAGAAGCCATTAACAAACTGTCGTTGCCTTTCCCGCAACTCTGGATTCTTCTGTGACAGTTCTTTGTGAAAAAAGGTGAACAGTTGATCCACCGTGTATAAATTCAGCTTACCGCCGCCTACTGTCATGTTTGCATTTTCGATAAAGTCCGCATACGATCCCTTCTCCCCGCCCACATCGCCTGAAAAAAAGGTGAACGTGCTGCGTGCATCCGAACCGATTTCAGAGGAAAGCTTCAGCAGGCATGCCAGAGCCATGGGGTGTACACCGTAGATGTCTTCCAACACCCGCTGTCGAATACGGTTCACATCTTCGATCCAGGGAAACAGATCAAGTGACTTACACTGTGGTACCAATTGATCAAAGACGCCCGTCTTGGGCGCGATCTCTTTCCTCCATGCATTGCTCTTCTTATCCGTTTCGACGATGGCCCCGATGATCTCCTCTATTCCTTCGTTGAGCAGGTCCACTTGGGTAATGCGGGCGCTCATGACCGCAGCGTCATCTTTGCTGAATCGGTCTGCGTAAGATTTGAAGTCCTTGTGAATACATCCCACAAAAACCACGTTCGGTTCATTTTTACATATGGTTTCCATAAACCCTTGCAGGATATCCTTTGAGTAGCCCGCTTTTTCCAGGGTGAAGCCGAACTCATCGAAAAAAATAGCCAGCCCCTTGAATCGCTTCTTGAAGCCAGAGCTTTTGACCAACTTTCTTATAATGGGAATCAAGTTTCCGGCCTGAGCCTGGAATTCCACTCCACCCATCATCTCCTTGAATGAGGCGCGGAATTTGCTGAGGATATCCGAGTCGTAATTCTTGAGCCCAGCACGAAGCTGTTCCACCGTAAGTCCTGGCGCTACCGACTCCAGCGCTTTGCCAAAGTCCTGATAAAAATTACGGATGCCGCCCTTGTCCCCTTTTTTCTCCCATTCGGCCAATTGACGTTCTGCCTCGTCGAATTCCGTTTCAATACCACTGTCCAAACCCTTGGCCGCACAAGCCTCAAAGACAGCCTTCATCACCACATCTTCAAAATGCCGGCCAGAGTGGTAGTCACAGATCGCCACCAGGTACTGACCATCTTTGCGGATGTTTTTTAGAAGCTTCGCCTTTTCAGAATCGAGCTTACCGTAGTTTTCATAAAATCCGGCGATTCCAGGATCTCCGCTGGACAGGCTCAGGACGTTTGCCGTCATCAGACACAAATGCGATTTACCGGTTCCATAAGAGCCGCTCAGCAGGTAAAATTTCTTGTCGTTGAGCTGGTAAAGCCCCCGGCAAATACGTTCAAAAGCCACACGGTGCGCTTTGGTGGGCCGGTACATGGCCATCCGGTCAGCGTTCATCTGGGTTGTCTCAAAATCTTCCTTCAGATCTACAAAATTCGCGTAACCGGATTTAAGTTTGACGATGTCAGAAATCTTGCTCATAGCCTTACTCCATTTACTACAACACCTGCCAA
>JAFCZU010000074.1 GCA_019314185.1 Deltaproteobacteria bacterium
CGCTTTCTAATAAAGGCGGACAACCTACTGTAATTTCAGTCAAATTATCAGCCACGAAATCAATCCGGATTCCCTTACTGTAACGAAACGTTACGATTTGGGGGGAAATGAGGGGAAGAAAGTGTGTAGAAATTACACGGCCCACGGCCGAAGACAGAGGGCGGAGGACAGACAACAGAGGGCAGAAGACAGATGGCAGATGGCAGAGGGCAGGGGACGGATGGCAGAGGGCGGAGGACAGAAGACAGAGGACGGAGGGCAGAAGACAGAGGACAGACGACGGAAGACAGAGGGCAGAAGTCAGAAGACAGACGACGGAAGACAGAGGACAGAAGTCAGATGACAGATGACAGAGGACGGAGGGCAGATGGCGGAAGACAGATGACAGAGGACAGAGGACGAATGACAGAGGGTGGAGGGCTGAGAGGTTTTCTCCCACTCCCCCCGCAGTTGGCAGAGCGTAGTCTATTGGTCACAGCTGCAACCGCTGCCACACTGAGTACCACTTGAAGAATCGCACCCGCAGCTCCCCAACACTGCAGCCAATTCTTCAGCGCTTGGCTTCCGAACCTCGACCACCTTAACATCAAAATGGAGACGTTCGCCGGCGAGTTGGTGATTCAGGTCAATAGTGATGGTATCTTCTTCGACCGACTTCACAGAAAACGTAACGAGTCCGTTCGGTCTCTGGGCCTGAAACATCATGCCCGGTTCGATCTTCATATCAGCAGGGACCTGGTCGCGGGGAATTACCTGGAACAGGTCTTCCCTGATCTGGCCATACGCGTTCTCCGGCTCTACCGTAATCTTGCCGCCGTCGCCTGCTGCCATCCCTTTGAGCTTGTTTTCAAGCCCCGGAATGATCCGGCCGGTTCCGGCAATGAAAGTCAATGGGTTGCCTGCAGGGGAACGGTCGATCTCCTTGCCGGAGTCAAGAGTAAGGCAGTATTCAACGGCTACATACATATTGTCTGCAATCATCATGAGCGTATTCTCCTTTTCAATAAAAACACCCGGCGAAAATTCGCACCGTGCGAACTTTGATCCGGGTTCATGCTGTTTTGATACGTTGGGTCTGTTGGCCCGAAAGATCAACCCCAACCGTCAGTTTCGTGGGAAGATGGAAATTTGCTTTTTCCTTTGTGTATTAAAATATTGCAGGAATCAGATTATATGTCAAGCCCGGGCTTGACGTTACCAGATAAGGATGACTGAGGACGGATGGCAGAGGACAGAGGGCGGAGGGCGGATGACAGATGACTGAGGACGGATGGCAGAGGACAGATGACAGAGGACAGAGGGCAGAGGACAGATGACAGAGGACAGATGGCGGAGGGCGGAGGACAGATGACGGAGGACAGATGACAGACAACAGTAGACAGAGGGCAGATGACAGAGGACGGAGGGCTATTTGTTTTTGTAGCGTGCGCACCACTTCTCTGGCTCTTGCATCATCTTGCCGAGCATTCTGCCAATTTCCTTACACATTTGAAGCAGCTTTTTATGTTGTTGGTTTGAAATATATTTGCAGGCAAGGCAGGAATCCAACCAGTGCTGGGTTTCGGCTTGCTCCCCATCCGCATCGGTTAGCTTACTGACAAAGTGTGCAGCATAGCGACGCTTCTGCCATGATTCGGCGATATTGGCTCCAATGGATCGAGACGATCGTCTGATCTGATCTGTAAGCGAATAGAGTTCTTCTTTCGGGAATTTCTTCGTAAGTTCAAAAATCTCTCCCTGCAACTCAAAGGCCTTTTTGTAAACGGTCAAATCCCGAAAACTCTCAATCCGTTCACTCATTCGTCTTCCCTCATCTGTCCGCTGCCCTCTGTCATCTGTCATCTGCCGTCTGCTCTCTGGTCTTGCCGTAAGCCGCACGGCCTTCCTTTACGACGAAACCAATCTTTTTACGCGGCTTTTCAGGTGGCATCATGAGTTCGTGGATGGCTTCGAAGACTATCTTGAACTGCTCGTCATAGTTTTTTTCTAATGCCACCAGCTTGCGTGCAAGATCCTTATGTGTAGCCAGCATTTGGCGAAGCTGTACGAAGGCGCGCATGATGGCTATATTGACTTCGATGGCGCGATCACTTTTCAAGACGCTTGAAAGCATGGCAACGCCTTGTTCTGTGAAAGCCATGGGTCTATATCTCAAGCCCATCTTATCACGATTGGAGGTCACAAATTGTGATCTCCAATTTTCAAATTCTTCTTTTGTTAGCTCAAACATGAAATCACCAGGAAAGCGTTTTATGTTTCGTCTTACCGCTTGCTTTAACGCTCTTGTTTCCACCCCATAAAGTTCTGCAAGATCTCTATCAAGCATGACTTTGTGTCCGTGGATCAATATAATCGCCTTCTCAATTCGCTCAACAGGCACTATTGATTTCCGTTTTCCCATAATCCTTTCTCTTATCTATGTAGGTTATTACTAAATGGCGTTGATCTGTGTTCCTGCTCGCAGAAAGAGCAGGGGGGTTGTGCAACGATTGGGGAATATACCCTTATCCATTTGAAATGTCCAGGAATTTTGAATTTCGCCCGGGTGTAACAATCTGACTGTAACGAAATGTTACGATTTGGGGAGAAATGAAGGGAAGAAAGTGTGTAGATGTTATACGATTGAGGTTCAAGGTTCAAGGTTCAAGGTTCAAAGCTGATTCAGCCGTCGTAGCCAAAGCTACTATGGCGAAGTCGGCAAGCTCAAAGGGGGGTCAGAGATCAGCGATCATCTACCTTTTCTTTGTACGCTTCTGCTTCTTACATTGCTATTTCACGAACCTTTGGCGCGGAGCTTCTTTATTTCACGCAACAACCTGACATCTTCCTGATGGCGCGGATTATCTATGCGCCTTTTGATGCGAATGAGGCTATCTATGTCTATCCAGTAAGCCTTGGCGACGCCGTATTGACCCTTGATTCGCTTTTCCCAGGCAGTTTCGAATCTTGCTCCCTTAACATGGCGAAGGAGGTCTATTCTGTCTGGCGCGAGTCCCAATTGTAAAATTTCCTCCGGGTGTTCGGTGTCAAGGAGATAAGGGCTTCCGAACTCGCGCAAGGCATTGTTGGCTCGTTTCACATTTTCAGGCGCAGGATCAATCCATAGATCCATGTCCTTTGTATAGCGGGGTTTTACATGGTAAATGAACGCGAGGCCGCCAATGATAAGATATCTGACCCCGTGTTTGTACAGCAGTCCAAGCATGTCTTCAAAATCCCCTATGGCCTCCGTCATTATGGCTCCTCTTTTTCAGAGGCATCATTTTTCATACGCGTCTGCTTTACCTTCATCACATCCCTGCGGATTGCAACCAAGGCGGATAATCGTTGTTCAGGGGTTTGACGTTGCCAAAAATCTAAATCCCACTTTTCTGCGTCTTGGAAGCTTGAAGTACGGTGAGCCACTATTCGCTTTCGGCGTTTTAAAGATCTATCTCTAATTCCCATTTCCGGTATTCCTTTTTGTGGTTCACTCTTGCAGTTGCTATTGGCGGAGAGTTCCGAACTTCTCCTTTGGCACCTTAAGGCTACCAATTCCGTGGTTCCACTGCAAGTGGTATATCATAATCATGGACGTGTTTGTATAATATGTCCAAATACTAACGAAACATGGACATGTTTCTGAAACATGTCCATGACATGGACGTGTTATCTGGACAAGAGTTCGTAAAGCTTAACATTTAAGTATAGGTTTTCTTTACCTGTCTTATGCCGTTGAACAATTCCGATCTTTTCTAGTTCTTTTAGGTAGTAACCCGCTGTCATCTGTCTTCCGCCCTCTGTCATCTGTTATCCGTCGTCTGTCCTCTGCCCTCCGTCATCTGTCTTCCGCTGTCTGAGCCTCCATGAGGACCTCTTACTTGTCCTACTTGATCAGCGTCATTTCTTCCTTGAGCCTGATCAATTCGTCAGTGGTATACCGCAATCGATTGGCCAGAATCTGTGAAAATACCCGGTAAAGTATGTAGCAGAAGGCAAGTTTGTCGTTGCCTGACAGCCTGTCAATATATGAGACATCTGCTGTCAGACACGTCCCCTCATCAACGCCGTAGACAGACGCCGATCTGGCCGAGCCATCAATTATACCCATCTCGCCGAACACATCGCCCCTGCGCTTGAGAACGCTCAGCTCTCTGTCCTGCTTGACGATTTTTACTTTGCCCGAGACAACAAAGTATATCCAGTTGTCATAGCTTCCCTCTGTCATAATCAACTCGCCTGGATTGTACTTCCGTATCTTGCTCAGCTTAACAATGCCGCGAAGGTCTTTGTCGGTAAATAAATCCAGCGTGGGTATCTTCTTGATTTTTTGGATAATTTCGTCATTGTCTTTCAAATAGTCAGATTCTATCATCCTTGCTGCCTCCTCGTATTGAGACCTTTGAAAAACTGCCATTTCCCCGTGATGCGGCGTCAGGCTTCAAATTTTCATCCTCAAAATACCCAATGTATTCCTCCGGTTAAAATTTTCGTCTTCCTTGCCTGACGAAAAAATGTCGCGTTTTTCAAAGGTCTCGTATTGAAGCCGATTGAGTGCTTTCGGGTTCCGTGTTTTGGGTTTTGTGTATTAGGCAAAAACGAATCGCAAAAAAACTCCATTATTTTAAAAAATATACCCTTATCCGTTTGAAATGTCCAGAAAGTTTGAGAGCAGGGATCGGGTTTCAGGTGTCGGGGATCAGGTGTCAGGATGAAGGGGTGGAGACGGCCGAGTTCATATGATTTCACCCTCCCAAAGCATTGCACAAAAAATATGCCATGGCAAAACAGTGATGTTTGAAGACAGTTTTCTGGGAAAAGGATCTCGGGAAACGATAAGGCCTTTTTTGCACTTCTGTTCTTCTTGAAAGAGGTGGATTCCCTTTGTCTTATCTCCCGCGTTTTCAGAGGCCTTAATTTCGATCGCGACCTCGGCATCTCCCAGGATGAAGTCGACTTCCGTGCCACTCGCTGTTCTCCAGAATGCCATGGGGAAGTCCCGCCTGCTGTAATGCCTGTACGCCCAGCACTCCTGAAGAATAAAATGCTCAAAGGCCCTGCCATACTCTGTGGTGCCGGGGGTGAGGGACTTGTAGCCTAAAAGGCTCGACACAATACCCATGTCAAAGAAAAAGAATTTTGCGGTTTCAATGAGCCTCCTTTTCTTTGATTTTTTCCAGGGCAATAATTGGCGCCCTATCAGGGTATCTTCAAGTATTTGATAATATTCTCTAATCGTCTTCACAGAAACACCGGATTCTCGGGCTGCATTGGAGTAATTCAACAGCATTCCATTCGTAATAGCCGCTGACTGCAAGAATCGAGAAAAAGCCGGCAGATTTCTGGTGAGCGCCTCGGCTTGAATTTCTTCTTTGAGATAGTCATGGACATAAGCCTTCAGGTCCATTTCGCTGTCCGGCGAAAGGTAGTGAGAAGGCAGAAGGCCGGACGACAGTGCCTTGTCCAAGTTGAAGTCCTTTAACTCCTTGGTCACCAAGGGGTAAAGCTCAAAGCGCCAGGCCCTTCCACCCAACAGATTGGCCTTCCCCCTTCTGAACTTACGGGCGCTCGATCCCGATAGGATAAATTGGAATCCGGCATTTTCTATGAGCCAATGAATCTCGTCCATGAGATGAGGAATCTTCTGAACCTCATCGATAACAACTGTCTTGGAAGGCTGCGCCCCAAGCATCTGGCGTAGCCTGGTAGGTCGCTGACTCAATGACAAGAAAAGATCATAATCGAGCAAATCGATCCAGCAAGCACGGGGAAATTGTTGACGCATCAGAGTTGTCTTGCCCGTCTTTCTCGGCCCCCACAAAAAGGCGGAACGATCTAACGGTACGTCAATCCGTTGAATCCTTTCAATTAGGGCAGTAGTACGCATACCCGGTATATATGATATCCTTTACCTTAAGTCAAATTATTTGTGATAATATGGAGTAGACTCTCAATAATCGGCAAAAACCCTTGGAGCCGTCCTAACAAAGCAAGGGATTAGGGAGGCAAAATGCAGATGTCGGGTTTCAGGTTTCAGGGAGAATAATGCAGGTTTCGGGTGTCGGGTGTCGGGTTTCGGGGATCGAAAGACAGATGGCAGAAGACGGATGACAGAGGACAGACGACGGACGACAGATGGCAGACGACAGATGACGGATGGCAGAGGTCAGAGGGCGGATAACTGACGACAGATGACAGAAAACAGACGGCAGAAGACAGACGGCAGAATAGAGAATGTGAATGGATTGTAGGCCCTACTATTCTCTAATATGTCCGCATCATGGACGTGTTTGAGGGTCGTCGAGGGTCAAGTCTGCTCTTGACTCATCCAGTTATCCAGCCGGAGATGGGTAAATAAAGTTTAAGGAAAACATCGGCCCCCCTTGAACTTTTTAAAAATTATGATTTATTAAACGGTAGAGATCAACAAGGAAGCCCTTCAGGAACTTTTATTAACCACACCAACGGAGGAAAACTCATGACTAAGGCGGATCTGATTGCACAGATGGCAAAGGATGCGAGCATTTCAAAGGCTGCGGCTGGCAAGGCCCTGAGCTCGTTTACTGGCAACGTGACAAAAGCCCTGAAAAAGAAAGACGGGAAAGTCACGCTGGTTGGTTTCGGGACATTCTCTAAGGTCCGCCGCAAGGCCAGAAAGGGCGTAAATCCTGCCACGGGTGACAAAATAAAGATTAAAGCGCGTAATGCCGTGAAGTTCAAGGTTGGTAAGACGTTGAAAGACGCCGTTTAAGTTACACGAGTTGACAAGGTGGCTCTCCGCTCAATTGGCTGGATCTTTAGGAGGCAAAACAAAAAGGGCATTCCCTCATAATTTGATGGAATGCCCTTTTTTTAACTCAGAAATATTGGTCTAAACCGTAGTGACATTTGCTGCGGCAGGACCTTTTTGACCCTGCTCAATGTCAAAGGTAACTCGGTCGCCTTCATCAAGAGACTTGAATCCAGTTGCATTGATTGCTGAATGATGAACAAATACATCCGGACCATCTTCTTGCTCAATGAAGCCAAACCCTTTACCGCTATTAAACCATTTTACAGTTCCATTAGCCATAATTAACACCCTCCTTTTCAGAAATTCTCATAGTCCCAGACTTCAGGGTGCCACTTTGACAAATGGTACTTTCCTTTAGAACGAAACCGGCCCGCCAATTAAGAACGGGCCTTTATTGATTAGGAAACAATAACACCTTTTAGGCTGAAAGCAAAGCTTATTATTGTTATTTTTTTAAATAAAGGATTTTATTTTGTTATTTTTTCTCCTGTAGCGCGGAAAGTCTTTCTTGGGCGATTTTGGCGTATTCGCTGTTAGGGTGTTTTCTGATAATCTCCTGGTACAATTGCCTGGCATGATCCTGATTATCCTGTAACTCCTCGAATTTTGCAGTTTCAAATAGCTCTTGGGCGTTGTTATCTGAACATCCTGAAATGGCCAGAGCAATAACGAGCATTAGCATTAGAATTATCCGTTTCATACTACCCCCTTACTTGTTGATTCACCTATGAGGCTGTCCGAAATTTTAGGGACTATTCTTTTTTCTATAAAGCAAAATATACCCTTATCCTTTTGAAATGTCCAGAAAGTTTGAGAGCAGGTGTCGGGTGTCAGGGATCAGGTTTCGGGTTTCAGGTGTTGGGATGAATATGCCCTTATCCGTTTCGATGCATATAACTCCTGATTGTGGTGTGCGCTGGCACGGATTTTGATAGACCTATTGAAAAGATATTTCGAGAGGGGGTATCGATGAACATTCCTGTCAAAAACGGTGTCAAAGCGTGGTCTTTTCCTGCCGTGCCGGTCTGGCAAGAAGACTTTTCCATAAAAAAAGGGGGAGATAAGAACAAGGGCGTCGCTTCATTTGACCGCTTGTTAACGGATAAGATCGAAGCCGCAGGCAAGAAAAACGATTTCTCCGCCGGGGCATTGCCTCTGGACGGAGACAAATTGTGCCAACTGGTCGAGATAATAAAAATGCAGTTGAGCAATTATTTGTTCAGTGTAGTCACAGAATCTGATGATAAGGACGGTTTTTTCTGTGGACGTACCTCCCTCGGGACAAATCCGGGCAGCATGGACAATTATATGACATCACTGGTGTCAACTATCCGACACGCCTTGCAAAAACCGGGTGGCGCCCAGTCACCATATGATATTGATCAAATCATTGATCATGCCTCAAAGAAGTATGACGTTGATCCTGACCTGACAAGGGCGGTTATAAAGGCTGAGAGCGATTTTGACGCCAATTGCACATCAACCAAAGGGGCGATGGGGCTAATGCAGCTTATGCCTGAAACAGCCAAAGATCTTGGGGTTAAAAATCCCTACGATCCTGTTGAAAATATCATGGGGGGGACCCGCTATTTGAAAAGCCTGCTTGACAGGTACGACGGCAACATTGCCATTGCGCTGGCTGCCTACAATTGGGGCATGGGTAATTTGGAAAGAAATCCCGGTACCTTGCCAGGGGAGACCCGGACCTATATCGCCCGCGTCAATCAATATTATCGTGAAGCAAAGGCTTAGGAGAATGTAGAATGAAAAGTGCAAAGTGTAGAATGGATAGGACAGAAGACAGATGGCAGAGGACGGACGACGGATGACAGAGGACGGATGACAGATGACAGAGGGCAGAGGACAGAAAGGTGAAAGCTCAAGGCTCAAAGCTCACGGCAAAAGGAGTTCTTTGCAGAATGTATGCACGGGGAGGACTCTTATTCCCTTTTTTTTGTAATCTTTGGTGCCTTCATGCACCTGGTAAAACTTGGGAATTTGTGTCCTTTCCATGAAATAGAACAGGGACGGGTTGATATTCTTCTCGCCGGTCTTGCACTCAACCGCGAACAACGGCAGTCCTTCTTTCAGGACAACAAAATCTATTTCCCTCTTGTCGGTATCCCGAAGAAAACGCAAATCCATACGAAAGCCTTCGGTATCTTCCATAAAATGACAATATTTCAGGAGCTGGGAGGCAATGAAATTTTCAAATCTTGGACCTGAATCAGGAACTACTGACCAGTCCCATAGATACAATTTCTGTTCCTTTTTCACTGCCCGAACCTTGGGAGGACCATAGGGCTGGATACGAAAACAATAATACATCCTCTCGAATATCTTTAGCCAGCGTTCGACAGTCTCATGTGCTACCTGCAGCAGTTCTTTCAATTTCTTTACTGAAATGGGAGAGCCTATCCTGTTTGGGAGTTCTTCCGCCAGCAGTTCGAGCAGACTTATCTCCTTTATGTTTTCCAGGTCCCTGATGTCTTCATAAATTACCCGTTGAAGCCGCTCCCTCTGCCACCTCCTCCAAAACCTTTCTTCACCTTTCAAACAGGGCTCCGGAAACCCCCCGAATTTCAATAACTGTTCTAAATCCTCCTTTGCCGGTGTAGTATTCAACTCCCGGAGGGAAAACGGGTGAAGCCGGTAGTAATGGTATCTTCCGTGCAGCGAATCTCCACCCTTACTGTAATAGTCCAATCGCGCGGAGCCGGTAATTATGAAAGATGTTTCCGATTTGTTTGTGTCATAGAATCCCTTGACCAGATTACGCCATCGGGCAAATTTATGTATCTCATCCAATACGATACAATTCTCTCCTGAGGGCAATTCCCCCTTCAGCAATGCTGATCGGGCAATCGCGTTGTCCCAGTTCAAATACGCAGGGTGTTTTTCGCTTGGTTTCGGTAAAAAGGTTAGCGCAAAAGTGGTTTTACCTACCTGTCTTGGCCCGCCCACAAAGACCATTTTGCTTTTAAGGTCGTGTTCTACTGGAATTTTTATGTATCGCTTATAAATTTTGTTCATAGTAATATCACTATAACACGATTTTACTCATGAGTAAAGTAGAATATATATGATTTTAATAATACGTCCCATTCGGCCAGCCGGGATAAAAGGCGGGAATAAAGGTTTCGGGTGTCGGGAGGGCAAAATGCAGGTGTCGGGTTTCGGGTTTCGGGTGTCGGGAGTCAGGGTTGATGAACTCGTAAAAAGTCTTGAGTTTGATAAAGGATGGCTAAGTAAAAAGGCAATATACAAGGCGTAGTAGTTTTTCAGGTATGAAGGCATACCTATGGTATGTCGAATGCCTGAAAAACTACTACAACGCAGTAGATGCTAAGTAAAAAGGCAATATACAAGGCGTAGTAGTTTTTCAGGTATGAAGGCATACCTATGGTATGTCGAATGCCTGAAAAACTACTACAACGCAGTAGATTGACCTTTTTACGACGCCATCAGGTTTGATAGCCGCACAATACTGTATAGTCACAATACCGGCAGGCCTTTTCTTTGTTGTTGTTTGCTGAAAGTGGATATGGGTCAGCTCTATAATCGCCTTCCTTTAGACGGTCCCCCAGCAGCGCGATGGATCTCCGCCATTGCTTCAAAAAATCATCCCAGTCATTTTTTGCAGGAGCAAGTTGTTTGTGGGCTACTTTAGCGAAGGACTCCAGGGCGATAAACCCACTGAAGAAGGCGTGTTTATGGTCTATGCTGATAGCAGGGAGTAGCCCTGACTTTGCTGCTTCTATATAGGCGGGTAGTTGGGGAGCAGTAAGATCATTGAAGATTTTTCCACGGGATGGGATTTGGCCGCTCTTGTAATCCCAGAGAAACATTTTGTCATCAGCGTGTCTGTCAATACGGTCGATCCTCCCTCTTAGAGTAAAAGGCCACTCAGGGTCGGACAGGTTTTCAAATGGGATCTCTTCAGTACACCAGCCCCATCCGTCCTTGATACGGGCTTGTTCCAATGCCAACCATTGAGCGAGGAGCCCGGGAACGGAACTTTCGTCTCCAAGCCATCGTCTCTGTTCCAATATCCAAACCGGGACAGCGGCCACGCCAGACAATACATGTTGTATTGCTTCCGCAAGTAGTGTTTTCATCTCTGTTTCAGTTAGTTTGCCTGGGTCTCCTTGTTCGCGGCAGCGCTTTGTAAAGTGTGACAGGACCTGATGCAGCCTCTGGCCGCGCTCCTGAGGCGGCACCCCGTCTGTTATTGTTTCCAGAGGGTTTAATCCAATTATCACCTGGGCAAGAAATTTGAACGGACAGTTTAAAGCGACTTCCAATGCCGATACAGATATCGATTCGGGGAGAAGGTTACCTTTCAGAAGGGGATCAACGGGCATTTCCGAGGGTTCATCCATCCCTTTCCTCCCTTTTTGCAACCAATCCGCCCTGGCCCAGACAGCGTCTGGTTCATGCCAGAGATCCACAACAGCCCGTTTATCTGTATCCGGCCAAAAGGGTGACGGAGGGATCGGTTCAGCGTCCCGATACTCCGGTCTTAATAACGTGATATGGTGAGCTGCGGCCAGTAAATGATCGAAGGCGGTTTTAGCAAAGGAGAATTGACTTTCAGCAGTCCCGCCCTGGATCATCACACGTTCTGTTGTGTCCAACAATGGGAAGGGACGGACAGACATTGGAAGGTTTTCCGCGGAGAGCCCCATAACATAAAGTCGATCAAAATAGAGCCCTCTTGATTCTATTAACCCGAGTATTTGAATTCCGGCCTCTTCGCTGCCACTGACATGGACCATCTTACGGGCCAAGAGGTGACGCAGCCACTGGAGAAAGGTCCCTCTATCAATATAATAATCTTTTAGGTCTTGTTTCATCTCAGAAAGACAGGCCTGAAGATGCTTATAGGCGCCCATGTCTGTCTCGTCAGCCAATGTCGGGAACCCTGTGAGGAGAAAAAAATTGTTAAGGGCATCAATCCAATCAGTGACAGCGCCCTTTCCTGACGGGAATTGTAAGAATATATCTTTTAAAGTGGTTTGTGTCAGGTTGATGTCGGCCAACAATTCTTTTTCTTTTTTTTCTATGATTCCCAAAAGAGGATCGAGCCCCGAATTTATGGAGAACTTGCGCCAGATGCGGTCCGCTCGAGCGATCCGGTCGCGAACTTTTGCCCAGCAGCCATAATAGGATGAAAGAAATAAGGAGAGTAGAAGACTGCGCGGCTCGCCTTCTGCAAGAAAACGGATCGGCAAGAGCGCTGCTTTGATCAGAGGACGTTCCAGCAGAGATTCTCCTATCGAGATATTTACCCCCGAGGTCCCGGCTGTAAGAATCGGCATAACCTCATCAAGCATGCGCTTGATCTGCGGCGCGCAAGATTCTATGTTAGGTATGACTACGCCGATACGGTGGAGGGGGAAAGTCCGGGCATCGCCGAACAACTCTCGTATCAGCCATAGAATCTCCTGGGTTTCATCCGGGAGTGAGACAGCACTTGCGATTCGATCAGGGGGTCCGGCAGGCAAGGGAAGCATCTTGAGATTGCTCCGTTCGGAAATTGCGTCAAATAGAGCTTGTTCTATTGGCGACGGCGCTTCAAATGCCGCAAGTACTATCTGATCAGGGAGTTTTATTTTGCCGGCACTGACTGCTTCTGTCAAAAAAGAGGGAAGATGGGCCGGATGAAATGCTCCCTTTGATTGTGCTAAAGACTCAAAAGCCTGGCACGCCGCGCGTCGCCAGGATACTATCGATGTTGATGGTATGTCTCCTCCTTTGAGAGAAAGTAGATGACGGACCAACACCGCATAGGTTTCATCCAGAGATTCATAAAGGGAAAGATCAGGTGAGAGTCCGGCTGGAGGTGGAATCGAACGAACTACTGTTTCCCATAACTTCATTCGAGCGATGTAGCTGAGCGGTTTTATCCTCGGCCAGGTAGACTCCCATGTTTGCTGAATCCACGCGTTGAGCGTCATGATATCGGGCGGTATCCACCCGTTTTTTCCTTCCCCTAACTGTGTCAGCCGGAAAAGGTGTCTTATGTGCCGCGCAAGGCGGCCACCGGAACACAGGACCAGAACACCGGGACGGCAAAATGTGAGCAGGACTTTTTGATAGGCCTCGTTGTCAGTATACTTCGCCGTCACTCCACTACCCATATTGAGCAATCTCTGGCCGTCTGGATAATCTTTCTCGAAACGCTTCCGAGGAGAATTTCTTCCTGTTTGGAACGATCCTTCCGTCCTACTACCAGGGTGCCGAACCCCCCATTTTTTTGTTCTTCTAAAATAGATTGACCAAGGCTCCCGTAGGACCGTATTTCACCTTTTGTGTGGATCGAATCCAAAGGGATACCTTTTGAGTGTAACACTTCTTGCGCGTCCTTCAGCAGGTTTTTGGAAATAATATTTTTTTCATCAAAATATTTTTTGCGTGCCTCTTCGTTCGGGAAATGATCCTCGGGCGGGTCCTCGATAATATGG
>JAFCZU010000075.1 GCA_019314185.1 Deltaproteobacteria bacterium
CAAACATTTTGGTTTACCAGTGGTTAGAACGCTTTCCATATTAAAAGTGGCAAAAAATAAAAAAATCATAAGCAAAATACGGCCAATTGTTGAACAAATGGTTCAAAGAGGCCGGTGGTATTCGAAAAATGTTATTGACAAATTTTTAAGTGACGTTGGTGAGTGAAAAGCACATCCCAATCACGGTAGTATCAAGTCTCCGCCGCAAGCGGATTTAGTGTATACCCTTTCATTCGGAAACTGAGAAAGCAAAGAAAAATCCAGTAAATCCTGCCTCTTCCGTCAAATTCCAGAGGATTATTTGACTGAGGTCAATCCTGTCTAAAAAAACAGAAACTTATAAACTAATGAGCGTCCCCCCACTCTTCTATTCTCAGTTGCCGTGCCATAGATTAAGATTTATAAAGTCTATTTTGAGTTGTCAAGCTTTATTATAATAATCAAGGTTTGACCCCAATTCCGATAAATCAATCACAATATTTGACTACTACGGGCTTCTATAAAAACAGGATGGAAAGTAACCCATCGAATAGAATGCCCCCTGTCCTCTGAACGTCTAGGCGGGAACCAGGTACAGAGAATGCAGGACAAACGTATTTTAGGAACTGTTGGAAGAACCCTGCTAATTGCAAAAAGATCATAATAAATCAGTGCCCGCTCCCGGGTAACTATAATAACACTTGGAAAGCCAATATCTGTGATAAGGTCAGAAGGTAACATATCCCATATTACACATTGTCTGAATATGATTCATTCACGGGTATTGGGGTTAAATACGCTTTTGCTTTTATATTTAACTGGGGCCAAATTCGTCAATCCTTCCTGATCTCAGCCTTCAGCTATGAGCTATCAGCCCCCCGCTATGCTCAATGCGCCATGCGTTCTACGAACTCAACAAGCAAGAGTCAAGAGCAAACCCAAGGTTCTTCCCCATTAGTTGATTCTTCCATTCCATATCAGTGCCACGGTTGATTGCATGGTAGAAAACACCAGAATATTCAACGCGAAGCTGACTTGCCTATTAATTTGCCCTCGTTATTCACTTCTCGTTTGTCTTACATCAAATTCAAAATCAGGATCGAATAATTTTATGACGACGTCAATAATTATTAATTAAGATGCGACCCTGTTTTGTTCCATTAACAATTCTTCCTTTTCATGGCAAAAGATTGGTTGCATGCTATGGAGAAATAAGGTTTTCATGGCAAAAGATTGGTTGCATGCTATGGAGAAATAAGGTCATTGCTGGAATCCAAAGGGAAAACAATCGGCCCGCTTGATATGCTGATCGTCGCTCATGCCTTGGGTCTGAATCTAACGATTATCTCAAACAACATCAAAGAATTTTTAAGAATCCCGAATCTCAAATGTGAAAATTGGATATCCGAACTTTAGTGGATTGAGATAACGCCTTCAAGGTGAGCATATCTTTTCTGCTTTCTGAGTTCCGTTCTTCCCCCTATGCGCATCCGCTTCAGGCCTTGAGCTTTTTTTCTCTCTGTTCTTTGCGCCATGCCCTTATCCAACAACGAGCAAAAGTATTTGTCTGCAAGGAAAAAAGTTAGGAACGTTCGGAACAAATGTCGCCTTTGAGATTGCCCGCCTTTGGAGGGTTCATCCTGTCTAAAAAAACAGAAACTTATAAACTAATGAGCGTCCCCCACTCCAGACCCTAATATAATTAAAGACTCCCCATGTGCTTTCCACATTCAAGATGCTGGCATGTCTGAGACTGATATTTTGCAGCTCCAGATCCTGAATTGACTTATGCCCTGATTCAATCTGTCGCCTCGAAAGATCGATTCCCACAAATTCGCTGTCAGGCAGGTGGAAAGCCATCGGAATCAGATTGCCGCCGGCGGCGCATCCAAGCTCTAGAACACGGCATTGGGTGACCGGTGCAGGTGAAAGTCCAAATAGCCGAGCCAGAGTGGCAAGGCGGTCCGGGTGACTTTGTGGAAAGGACTGGCTTTCGTAAGGTACTTCGTCGTAGCTGGTCCGCTTATCCGTGTACTTCAGCTCAAGATTCATTTCTGGCACTTTTTAAGTAGAAAAATGTCTTACCCCATTAAGTCAAATCGTTAAATGTTTGTGATATCTCCAGGAAACGTGATGTGACCATGCACATTAACTTGCGTGAGCTGAAACCAATTCTAGCCATTATTGCCTGAAAAACGTTTTGATGATATGGAATAACAGTTCCCGTGATAGGTGTGTCACTATCAGAGGCAAACTGTCCCATCCGAGACACGAAATTCTGTCGGTCCTCTCGGTCATCCACAATCTACGCCTCTCTGTTCCCCTGATGATGACATGGTGCAGGGGGTACCAGGGACATCAAGCCTTGCCTGCCTTGGCATAATTCCTCCTTATATTACCAGTTGCCGCCTTTCGCCCTTACTTATACCATCATAAGCCAACAAATTCAAAGGATGTCCCCCAACTTCCCTGATTCGATTAGATCCAGGATTCGCTATAGGGTAGAGTTCCGCCGGACCTTTTGCAGGAGCTACTACAAGCCCAACAGGGAACCTGCGCCTATTAGGCATCCAAATGTTCAACTATCTGTTTTTTAAAAAGAAATTTTTTTGCTTGACAGGGGAAATATAGGATGTCCCGCAATTCCATACTCTTTCGCCAATAGGCACTAACAGATCCCATGACAACAGATGCAAACCACAGGAGAGCTGTTTGGTAACTTCTTTGGCAAAGGACTCACATGATCGGAAGATTCCTCTGTCCACATTGAACAAAAAAACAGGGTTTCGCTACAGAAATGAAATAGTCAAGCACGCTCTGCACGAACGTCCCGTCTTTCCCGTATGAAGTATACCCGTTTTTCAGCAACCACCCTCAAATTATTGTTACCGTGTAAATAGTCGATATGCGCCCCATAAACATAAAGAACCTAACCCGAGATATGTGATAACAATTACCCAGTAGAAGATACTTGTTCTCGTTTCAATGATGCCATATAGACCGATTGTTTTTCCAAAGGAAAGGGATAGGGCTCCAGCTAGTAAGAAAATGATTCCAGCGAGTAAAAAAATGAGGGCGGAATTTGTCATAACTATAAAGCTAAGCCGTTACTTAGTTGACCTCTATTTTTGTAATATCACATTACACAGATTCTTATAGAAAAAATTCGCACATCCTCTTCTCCCAATCAAATTAATATCAAGTTCAATTTAATCGCGATATTTCAGGCTTTGTTTCCGATTATAGGACTGAGTATACATAAAAACGTTTCAATACCTCAACGGCCTGGCTATATGATGCGCATGACCACCCCAATAAGCATGTGTCCCGCCTATACACGGAGCGCGCAGAAAGCTATCAATACCTCAGTGCGGAAACCAACCTCCGTTGACTACCGTTCTTTACATGCACGAATGGAAGACCCCGATTCCCCTCGGGTTGCCGTAAAAAACAGATTTTAAAGCTCGAATCGGCCTAAGACTCCGAGTAGGCGATGCGCACTCAAAATGGCACACACACCGCTGTTGCCTGCTGGCGTATTGATATCATCGGCCCGTTCCAGTAACGGTCTTTTCGGAGCTCAACACCTTTACGGTCAGCATCACCTGCTGCCATTGCACCTCGCTTCCTTTCATGCCTACGCTTCAGTCACTGTGTTACCGCGACGACTGTCAGGCTTGATACCGACCCCGTGGTTAGCGGTTTCTCGGGCAGGATTCTCACCTGCTTGCTTCTACGACCTTGCCCGGCCGTAACCAAGACCTGAAACCGATTCCGCACATTGACCTCTTCTATCTGTCCATCCTTTGACCTTGACCTATCCCTGATCCTTATCCCCTATCATTCTTTCTCGTTCTCGAACTGCTTCCAGTAGGTACTCACTAGTTCGAATTCCCCAACAGAAGGCAACTTTATGCTCTTGTGTCGAATTGCTTCTGCCAACCTTTTGTGGCCAAGCGAGAACTCGACCTTCTGAGGAACATCCAGAGAGTGGTCTTTGTACGCCTCGTTCTTCCATTCCACACGCCTCTTCCCGATATACCGCTCGACGCACTTAACAGCATCTTCGAGAGAGAAGAATTTTGCTTGAAAGTATGCACCCCCTTCGTCCATGTTGTAGAGTTCATACTCAACAGAAACAAGATACCCCTGCCGAATAAACACCTTTCTGACATAACCAGGATAGTCTGGAAACCACAGAGAGTCTGGACAGACCTCATGAGTGTAGCCGACTTTTAATTGAGCTTTGATTTCGTCAAGAGTCATTTCTTTTCACCCCATACAAAGTGAGACCTCTATCATATAGTTCCAGTGCAATTCCTACCCTGTAATGATAATTGCAGATTTACTGCCATCATGATTTCTTATGTTGTAGTGAGGGTTGGTCCTGTGCGGATGCCCTCCGGGCAAATCGGGATGAATTGGAGAACCAGGCGCGGCTTTGTTAACAAGGTCTCCACGATAGGTACCGTTAGGTTGCCTCCAATAGGGATTCGAATGACCGGGCTTGTTCCAGTCTAGACCCCGGAGACTTGGACCTGCATCATCAAGCCCTGGCACGGGTAGTCGGCGATCAAACGTGTGCGGTCTTAGTTCTGGCATGTTATCCAACAGCTCACGTGCTTCCTTCATTGTTTTTACTTCGACGTTTGCCCCTCCTCTCCTTAACTTGTCAATAAGATCTCTGACTCTTCTGCATATCAAGCCAAGCGGGTCTATCCATTTAAATATGTTCGGTGGAAATCCATAGAGGTCCTCCCCCGCCCAGAGCCTTAGCGGATCGTGACTTATGAACGAGCAGATGATAGGATCAAAATATCTATGTCGACTGTAACAGAAACCCGTCTCTCTGTCATGATACTGTCCCTGTAAGCGAAGGGGGTTATCGATTATCTGTTTCCGCAATCCTTTGATGGCGCTTAGCGCGTCATACGTCGCTTCCCATACTGTTGCTCCGGTATGGTCGAGCAATCGGTTCGGGCATCCGTTAAGATCATTTTGGTAATAAGCCAGCTGGTATTCGCATACGTAGGTATTTGAGGGTTTTGTCACTCCAACGCAATGAACTAATACTAACGGCTCGAAGGTATTTGGATATAGGATCCACTCGCGGTATTGCGAGTTCGGTGGAGCAATCCAGCCGTTGGTGGATTCAATTCGGTCACCCAGCAGCGCATCGCCATCCCAAGTAAACTCTGTGCGCTCGTCACCCGTGCGCTTTTCTATCCGCCGCCCCAGTGGGTCGTATCGATAGCGCGTGGGCATCCCATTCATGCAACTCTCAATCAGCCGCTGATTCGTATCCCACCGCAGCGTTAGGTCCCTCCGCCCGTCGTTTCGATAGACGAGATTCCCACAGCGGTCGAACCGATAGAGCGCCCCTTCGTACTCGCGCTCGCGCAACCACTCATGGTCCACCGCCCGCCGTGCCGCGGCGGCTGCCTTCGGTCGTCCACCCTCGATGATGCGTGTCACCAGCCTATCTCCCGCCGGGTCGTTGAGGTAATGCTTCAACTTCCCTTGCGGGTCGAGCTGCACAGTGATGCGCCCCACAGGATCGTAGGCGTACTTGTCGATGCCGGACTCTGCATCGCGCCGTTCGGTTAGGTTGCCCGCTGCGTCGTAGCTGTAGGCGACCTCAACTACAGGCTTGGCATCCTTACGCACGCGCTGCCGCGTCAGATACCCATCGGCACTGTAGTCCATCTCCCAGCGCAGAGAAGAGCTGAGCTGTCCAGCGACGATGCGCCCTACAGCGTCGCGCTGGATCTCAATCGGCGGATTGTCGTCAATAGTAATGCCGACAGCTTGTTCAAGCGCGTCGTAGGTGTAGCTGACCTGATGGCTGACCGTGGCTTCACCCTGCTTGAGTGCCGTCTCGCGCAAGATGCGGTTGCCTACTTCGTTGTAGGCGTTTCGGATGACAAAATCCTCACCCTGCTTCTCTATAGTCATTCTCCCTTCGGGGTCGAACTCCCGCTCGATGCGGATGTATCGGTTGGCACAAACGGTAAGATTCCCGTTGGCGTCGTATTCGAAGCTCTCTTCGAACGGTGCCTTGGCCCCGTCGGGGTCAGGTAGGCTCTTTTTCAGAACGCGCCCGAGTGGGTCTGTGTCATAGGCAGTAACCCGCCCAAGCGGGTCAATGCTGCGCTGGATATGCCCGCAAGAGGAGTATGAGTACGTTCTCACCTGGCCCCAGTAGTCAACTTCCTTGACGATGCGCCCCAACGCGTCGCGCTTCAGGTGATAGGTTTCCCCACGCTGATTGGTAACGCCGATGAGCTGTTCTTCGGTGTCGTAGTGGTACTTAACATTGTGGCCGTTCGCCTGGATGCGTTGGGCGATCTCGCCTTGGCCGAAATATTCCAGACGGGTTTCGGAGCCGTTTTCGTCCACGTAGTGGATTAGGTTGTCTTCGGCATCGTAGACGCAACGGACGGCTGCGCCTGACGGTAGGCGAACGTCGGTGAGCCGGCTCTTGGCGTCGTAAAGGTAGATGGTCTTGCGATCAAGCGGATCGAGCTTGCTATTGATGTTAGCGAGAACATCGTAAGTAAACCGGGTATCGTGGCCCAAGGGATCCTTGAAAGTCGTTAGATTTCCGAAAGCGTCGAACGCAAACTCAGAGCGCGCACCACGAGGGTTGATCAAGGCAACCAACTGGCCGCGGCCATCATACTCGTAGCGCGATACGTTGCCGAGTGGCGCAGTCTGTTCAAGCAAGAGACCTCGTGAATCCCACTTCTGCCTGCACTGTGTGCCATTCGGGTCGGTGATCCGTACCGGTTTGCTGGCGGCATCAAACTCGGTCTCGATGACGGTGCCGTCTGGTCGAGTGAGCCTCGTCAGATTACCGCTCGGATCGTAAACGAACTCGGTGCGATTGCCGTCGGGATCCACGACGGCAGTCGTTCGCCCTACCTCATCGTATTCATATACTGTTACGCCATTGAGCGGATCGACTTCCTTGACCACTTGAAAAAGATCATTGTATTCGACCAACGAGGTATGGCCTAGCGAATTGGTAACTTCTGTTTCGCCTTTTAATGAATTGAAACGTAGGCGATAATCATAGAGCCCACCATCACCCCAGGTGTGTACGCAACGGCCCTGGCTGGAGTGTGCATCGTATTCGTAATAGAATGATAATCCGTTTCTATCGATATGTTGTACGCAACAATGGTTGCGATATTGAAAGCGGTAAGGATTGTTCAGTGTGTCATAGACGGCGACAAGGTCGTTTGTATCTGGATCATGCTCATATTTGACGAGGTTTTTAGGTTTATTCTCGTCCGGGTGATAAAGCCACATCTCCTGAATCAGGCCATTTTTCGAAATTACCTCTATGTGTCGACCGGCACTTTCTTTAATCTGTTTTAAGCCAAGTTCATCTCTGACAAAACTCAGGTAATTGCCATGAAGATCCACGATGGAGTCGATAACGAACTCACTGGTTTGTTGTTTTGGAATTCGGAAAAAATAGGTCAATCCACCCTTGGCCTGTACTAAGAAATAATCTTTCTGGCGGGTTAATACCGCTCCATCCACAAACTCCATTACAGGTTTATCGTTAGGAAGCTCTGGAAATACAGCAGCCCCAGCCCCGCCTCTATGTAGAATGACTGAGCCATCATCGCTTATTTCCAGGCGAATATCCGCCGGCGTCTCCCAACCATACCCGCACACACCTATGCGGCTACTGGCTGATCCATAGTGCCTATCCCATTCCAGGGGTATTCGGCCAGGAATTGAGAAATCCTGCTGATCGATAACCACTTCCCCGGTAACGACATTGACGGGTTCAGCTCGAAGGATTTTACATCTCAAAAAGCCTGGGGGTAATCCTAAACGTTTGGCCAACGCATTCCGAATGCCTTGTGTTGCTCGCCCTATCGCACGAGCACCTTTACCGAGCAAACTCCCCAGTCCCCTGAGAGCGGCACCTAGACCAAGGCTTAACAGTGATGGCATGGGGACACCACCAATAAGAACGTTCATGCTGGAACTCACGGTCATCCCAACCATCGGTCCTATGGGAAGATCTTGAGGTTTTGGCGTAGTAAACATGCAGTGTTTGGTAATATCAATCGCGACGCGCGCCGCACGAGCACCTTCTATCCAGACATTGGAAGAACCGAGAAATATCTCGTACATCGGAAAATACCCGCCGCACCAGATTCCCAGCCCCATATCCCCGCAACGTGCCGCTGGCATGCCATTAATCAGGGTCTTGGAGGCGCCAGAAAAGAGCGGGATAGGGATAATCGGACCCGTGCTTGGCAACGGAACGAGCGGTGCGGGTGGTACCAGATTTGGTGGATGGCTATGGCCATGTGGCAACCCTACATCCATGTCTAGAATGCGCATAGCCGGAAAGGCAGGAAACGGAATCACTGAAAGCATCGTGGAAATCATCTGCTCGATGCCGGTTAAAAAAGAAAAGGTGGCACCTACGGTAGCGAGGGCTCCATCTGCATCGCCAATCGCGTCAAGTGATGACCTTAAGGAATCTCCCTGTGCAATCGCTGAATCAGTCCATTGTTCAAAGCTGCTACTCTCCCATTCATCAATTGCCATCGCATCTCTGATGCGCGCCTCTTGTTCACGGTCAGGCAATAGCGCCGAGGCAGGATCATTGATGGCGGCTTCCATTTGCTGTGACAAACCATCTACGGTATGAGTATAGACATCAAAAAAGCCAGCGCCCTGACCTTGTTGATTAGCATGTTCCATGTTGTCCGCACTTATTGTGCCCCGTGTAACTACGTTCGCAACACTTTGGCCTACACCCATTACACCCATTGTATCAGTTATCCTTATTCTGTAGATCTTGAATTTTACTCTCTTGATTTGTATCCTTATAGAACTGTTCAAGCTTGGCGGAAATATCGTTTATCCCAGATTCCCGAAGATCTTTGAACAAACTTGATGTGATCCCTTCATAGATGGAAAGTGCATATAACCATGTCTCTTCTGCCTTTTCGTTCTCTCCGTCCAGAGCGTAAATTTGGGCAAGGCAATCGACAACATGCGCTTCTCCCGGCCGCTGCTTTTGTGCCTTGTACATATCCCTTGCGACACCTAAGCTATCAAACGCCGATTCAAAATCCCCTTGTCTATGGAGGTTAGTTCCAAGATTTGTATAGACAAAGGGAGCGAGGGAGTTCAGTTCATTTTCAATGCAAATATCGCATGCCTGGCAATAGACTTCTGTGGCCTCCGCAAAATCGCCTTTTGCATGATATGTATTCCCCAGGTTGTACAGAGCATTCGCTAATTCACTTGGTTCAGCATTACCTTTCGCTTCAGTTACCCATTGACTTTGGTGCTTTACGGCGTCTTCGTATTCCTTCCTTGCATAGGCAAATCCGGCTAACAATCCTAAATATTGTCGTCTCTCACTCGGCTCAAGAGCACCTGACAAATTCAGGTCTTCACGCGCACGGTTCTCAATCTCCTCGGGTGAAAGATAAAAAGTCTGCATACCGACACTGTCATTATCTTCATTCAACCCTTCCAGTACCGGATTGGCACGAGAATCAAATACAATATATTTCAGCCACCTTGAGGTTGTTTTGTCTGCAAGGAATTCAATGGATTTTTTGAAATCAACTTCGTTTGCCACTTCTTCGGGATCAATTACCAAGACGATAGAACCCATATTATCCAAAAGGCTATCTGCCAATTTACTAGAATACTGTATAAATTGAGCAGGTGATTTTAGTTTCTTCTCAGGATCGATAGGCGGCTTAAACACAACACCTAGTTCAACGAAACTTTTTTTGATTTCTTCGTAGTTTTTTGTTATTTGTTCCAGTAGTTTTTGAAAGTAATCATGGGGATTATTGAAACGCGTTTTTATCGATAACAGTGCATGAGGAAATTCCGGCTCTTCATCTAATTTGGCCAAAATCTTCATCAACATTGGCTTCATTTCAGGATCAATTCGAACACAACGAACCACTTCTGTCGCCGATGTAGCAAATTTCTTTAACTGATCAAGTTGTTCAGGAAAATATAATTTTAAAGACATTCGACTAATCTCGGCTAATTAATTTTCACAAGTGCTCCTTGGATCGTAATCCCAGCCGCATCGATCACGATTGAATTGCTCCCTGCAGAAATTGTTATTTTTGTTCCGCTAATATTGACTTCAGCATTACCGATATTCACCACTGGCCCTTTCAAAGTAGCTTCCGAGGTACCTTCAGCAAAAAAATCTGGGCTTCCCTTGATGCCAACACCTTCACCGTTTCCTGTTATGCCGACACCTTTACCGTTTCCTGTTATGCCAACACCTTCACCGTTTCCTGTTATGCCAACACCTTTACCATTTCCTGTTATGCCAACACCTTTACCATTTCCTGTTATGCCAACGCCTTCGGCGTCCCCTGTGATTTCCACCCCTTTCCCTTTGCCATGTAATACGATGGCATCGGATGCTGTTGCGCTGTAGTCCCCTCCAGTCACCTTGACTGTACGGGCACCAGCTTGAACTGTCAGGCTCGCAACTCCTTTTGATGTCTCGGTTAATGTGCCTGCTTTTACAGTTACCGTACGATTACCTGAGACAACACTGACTGACTGATCATTTTTGACAGTCGTATTCATGTCCTTCTGGGCGTGTACGGTCATACCCTCCTCGCCCTTGGTATCGTTCATCGACATTTCGTTATAACCGCCCCCGCCTGGTGTGCTGTTTGATTTGGATCCACTGACCATGCCCCCTGCAGGAAGATCGAAGGGAGGTCTGTTGATGCCATGATAAACACGTCCGGTTATAATCGGCCGGTCCGGATAACCTTCGAGAAAATCGACTATTACTTCGTGACCGATACGGGGAACGTCTATGGCTCCCCATCCAGCTCCAGCAGATACCTGGCTTACCCGGATCCAGCAGGAGCTGTTCTCGTTATTTTCCCCCTCACGATCCCAGTGAAACTGAACTTTTATCCGTCCATGTTCGTCAGTATAAATCTCTTCCCCTGCCGGACCTACCACGATAGCTGTCTGGGTGCCTCGCACAACAGGTTTTACAGTATCACGCGACGGGCGATATGGAACATCAAATGGAATACATTTAAAACGATTGATATAAGGCGATTCCGACCCCATGTTCTCTATAGAAGCCCCGTAATAATCCGAGACTTCGCGCACTTCATGTTCGATATGGGTTAACACATAATCTTTTTTGTCCATATCTTCCCGATAATAATCCGAAAGAGTAAACCTGTACCCGCTTGTAAATGCCCTGCAATCACTTGAACCGGTTATGGTCGTGATCTTTGTTTCTTCTTCCTCCATGCGT
>JAFCZU010000443.1 GCA_019314185.1 Deltaproteobacteria bacterium
ACATGGTCAATCCATACATATTTGTCATAAAACCAACAGCCATTAAAGCGTGATTCTCTGGGGTATTCATGATAAAGGAGGATTGTTGCAATGGAGCCCAAAAAGCACCATGCTTCTCCCAACGTTTCCTCACATTTCCACCCTTCAAATTTGACTTCTTTATGAGAGGCCCATTGATTTCCGTATTGAAAAAAGAACGGGCCCGCCAGCCCTTCCGGGCGAGACTCACAATTTTCCATACCCCAATGCCACTCTTGTTCTTGTGCCCGTGCATATGGCAGATTTCCCAGAAGAAAAAAAAGAAATAATGTGACCATGGAGATTTCAAAAAAACGCTTCACTCCATTTTTTAACCACATATCAATACCTCCTTATTTGATTCGTGTGTCATCGATCTTTTTGTCCACGAAAGTCTGTCCAAAAGTGTTTTTTGTAAAAAGGTCTGTGTTTGACTCTTTTACTTTCATCTCAGAACCGCAACTCAGAAGACAATAGGATTCAAGGATGTTGTTGCAGAGTTTCGGGGTCTTCATTCTTGACAGAGAGCCCACATTTGTCAAAAATGAAGACACGAACTTTCACTTTCCCGTTAGAGTATTCCTTGACTTTTGACTCAAGCTGTAGCCTGTACAAAGCAAATGCATTTTCTCGCCTCACCCCCTTTCCATCAATATCCGACCACACTATTTCCCTTTTTCCATAAACTCCGAAGGATCAAACTCAAATTTAAAGGGTTCTGGACGTGGTGACTTCTCTTTTGCAGCTTCTTTTTTTGCTCTGCTCTCAGACTTTGCCAATTTTTTTTCTTCCTTAATTGTGGACACCGCAGTTCCCTTGCCCTCTGGCAAGAGTACTATCTTGGTGATCTTTCCTTCCTCCTTCTCTGAATTCCATACGTAAGCATAACTGGTCCTTAATTTCTTTATGGCAGCTTCCAAGGAGAGTTTGTCAAAGCGTATGGTAATCTTCTCCTCCTCAGAGATATCAGCAACTACTTCGATTTTCATCCTACGACCGATCTCTTCTACAATCTGTTTTAATGAAGCATCCTTTGCAGTTAAAGAGATAAGACTATCTTTTATTGTGAGGACAAAATCAGATTTGCTTTCTGCCTGCACTTCGTATTTCTTGTCAGCCTCTCCTCCAAATAGAGAAGCTGGAATGATCAGCAAAAGTAGCAAGAGAATAATAACCCAAAAAAGCTTTTTCATTCCCTTCTTCGTATTGCACATATCCATACCTCCCTAAAATCATTATTCTTACATAGCACTTATTTAAAATTAAGATATTGTCGGGTCATCGGCGACCCGACAATATCACAAACGCAGTCTGCTTCGTCTGTAGGCCCACTACCGTTTAAAACCAAATACATCTGTGAAGAACTGGAAGGGTAGGCGTTTTTCCAGGCCAATCTTATAATCCACCCTAACACACTCACCAGGTTCCAGCTTAGAGTCAACTAATCCTCCGGTTCTATGGAACGTCAGTTCCGATCCTACTCCAGGCGGAGTACCGCTGTCCCGATTAAGGAGAGCATTATTACCGGAGAGACGTACTGTCATACTCTTCAGCCCTGAGAGTGTCTTGTCTCCCATGTTGCAGAAGTCGGCGCTGAAGGAAAATGTTCCTGCTGGACCTCCAGGGACAGGTGTCGGATCGAATGAGAATGTGGACTGATCTGGCGTTCCAGTAAGTTCATTATTAACATTGCTAAGAAGAATAGACGTCAGTGGCACCTGAAATGCAGTGGCAGTTAGAATGTTTGGTGCGATAATTTGAGGATCATCAAAGGTACCATTTCCTATACCATGGAAGAAAAGGAGTTTTGCGTCGAGTGGTCGAGAGGCAACTGGACCGTAAAGTCCTGCGGCCGAAACAATGTCTAAAATTCCATCATAATCCGCATCATACGCCTGGAATTTCCCATGTCCAGGCTGATCCTGCGCCGGGGTCCCCGTCATCATCCTGACCAACAATGGCATCCACCTTTCCATCATTGTTGAAGTCTCCAAGGGTCATGTGGGTGGCTGGATGGCAGTCAGTCGTGAAAACATGGACAGGCTGCTGGAACGTACCGTCTCCATTTCCTTTCAACAGATAGACCTTGGAACTAAGAGCAGCACCACTTGATTGTTCGCTGGCCAACAGATCCGGATAGCCATCGCCATCCACATCGACCACAGTGGTGCTGGTGCCAAGTGTCCAACCAGTATAGATGCAATTGGGATTAGAGAAGTCAAATGCATTTGCGACCTTTGTGAAGTCGCCAGTGCCATCATTCAGGTACGCGTTCCCTTTGGCGATCCAGTACTTATTGCTGCCAAAGTCCTGGTTGATGTTCTCCAGAAAATCCATATCCCCATCATTATCGAGATCACCAGCGATCAGGCCATAACCATAATCAGGAGCGCGCAGGGGATCATTTCCACGTAACGGATCGAGAAAATAAGCCGCTTTGGGATCAGAATCAAGGGTGGCAAGAAAAGTTTGTTGAAATGCGGTATGACCTCTGCGTGTAAACAGGTAAAGCCTTGCAGGATTTTCGTTAGTGCAGGCCACAAAATCAAGCACCCCATTACCAGTGAAGTCAGCTATAGTAAACTCCCCGTAATTAATCCCCAGATCATCGCCAACAGAGATCTGAGGAGCAAAGGTGCCATCTCTTCGATTCAGGCGAACATCAATCGTATGTTGGTTGTTTGCTGTTAACAAAAATTCAGGATAAAGACTTGGCATTGTCAGGTTTGGCGATATACTTGCAGCTAAATAACTAATGCCATCCATAAAGTTGCCTAATTGCGAATTGTCAGTATCGGGATTATGGATGTCAGTCTTGACACTCAGGAACATTGCATTGTTGCTGTTGTCAATTACAGCGGCAGACATCCAATCCACAAAGGTATCTTGGGTGACTTGTGTCGGTTCAGTCCAGGGTGTATTGGCCGTGAGATTTTTCAACTTTACGAACAAATCTCCATCCATCCCGTCATAGCCGCGCCAACTCACCATTGCGATAACTTCTCCAGCGTGTGTGCAAACACTTAAGCAGGGTTCGTCGACCAGCATACTATCACTGAAGACAATTTCAGGATCACTCCATGTATGCGCCTCAAGATTACCCGCAGTAAACATAATATGATCTATTTTTGTTGAATCCTCGTTGAGTTGCCGTTCAATCCACACGGCACACACATTATCGTTACCATCAACTGCTATACGAGGAGAGCGTACACCTCTGTTAGTAAGGATAAGGTGTTCTGGACTCGACCAGTCACTACCCTGCCAAGTTGAGTACATTACGTTAATGTCTTCTATGGTATTCAGATCAGCGTCAGCATCGTGAATCCAGAGAGCTACTCCATTGCCCTTGGAATCCATTCCCACTTGCACATCATAATCGGCAGCTACATTGTTGGTAAGGGCTGAGGGGCTGGCCCACTGTTGTCCGTTCCAATGTGCAACATGAATTTCGAGATCATCCCGGGTGGCAGGGTCATCATCTTTGGCGTGCGTCCAGGTTGCGAGTCCTTGACCGTTAGCGCCGAGGGAAATACTAGGCACTCCGTCAGGTGACAAGTCATTGGTAAGGAATTTCGGAGTTGACCACTGGTTTTGACTGCGATTGAAGTAAAGATAAGCGATTTCATTGGTCGCCAATATTTCTTGAAACTCTGGTGTCGCGCCTTCCGGCAACTTGTTACGCGTCCATCTTGTTACGCGTCCATACAACCATCGCATTACCATTACCATCGAAAGCAACATCTGGATCCATGTCGAAGGCACCATCCTGGGTTAAGGGAACTACATTTTGGAATCCAGTTGTATTCCCAAATGCGGCGTAAAGTTCCGGTTGAGAAGCATTCTTTTCTTCAATAGAGTCGTGGACCCACACCATAAGAATATTGCCAGATCGGTCAGCCGCCAGTTTAGGGGCGGCGTAAACCTCAGGAAGATTGGTCGTCACCGGTTCACTTTGCTGAAGGGCCAGTCTGGCAGTGAGGGGTTTGGAATGGCCAAATGCCCATGGTCCCAACGTCCCATCACTTCTATCCCAGACCTTCGGTGTGAAGCATTTCCTATATCCAAAAAAGCGTATGCAAAATCCTGTACCTACTTCCATCCAATAGTCAATCCAGAATTCACCCCCAACCCCCCAATTTTGTCCACCAGTTAGCGGAACAATAAACCATAAGGGAAGATTCGCTTGGCCTCCTACTTCTACATAGATTAAACCCAAAGGAGCACTGGCTCTGGTGCATGCTAAGCCACGGACGTCAGCATTTGGCACGAAACTGGCTCGCGAGAAGTTCAGGCAATTATCGAATTCCGCGTTAAGATCGAATCGGTACCTCCCTTCTAGATGAACATCCAAGTCAACTGTAATTCCAATGTTCAAGGTTTTGCTTGCTCCGAAAAACGGTAGGAACGGGCTCTGGTGAAACCATTGCATCTTCGCCTCAGTAAGATTGAACTCATCATCAACATTAAGGATTCCATAACTGTTTTCGGTTGGCCGTAATTGGTAATCACTGAGAATCGGGCCACCAAGAAGAGTAAAATCTGCATTTACATCGAACTTTTCAGCCAGGTCTTGATGGGAGAGGATGCTATGTTCCCACAAAATATTGAAATCAAGACCCGGAGCTATACGACGTCCACCAATGAAAGGAATTGAGTCAGGAATTTCTATACTGCAACCATACGAATCGTATCTGTCAAATCTATATATTGCATCAGCAAAAGAAAAAGCATCCCAAGGATTGTGGATGAAGCAAGGCTGCTCGATATGTATGATATTAAAATAACGTGTAACAGGAGTGGATTGTGCATTGCTGGAATCGTAAGCCACAACTGTCAGCTTATTGGGAGACAGCGCAGATGAGTATGGCAAAGCACCAAGATCAAGGTTTGGCCAGCTCCACCCATCCGAAGGATCGGTGTCTTCATAGATCAGGCCATCTAAGTCAAAACGTACCTTCGTTATTACATCATACGGATCTGGATCAGATACCGTTACTTGAATAGTTGCTGGGGTTTCAAGATAGTCCAGTACTTTTGCAAGATAGTCTCCTATGGGTTGAATTGTTTGATCTTGAAACATTGCGATAACACTCTCAACAATTGGTAAAGTGTTGAAAGTGAAAGTATGGATCTCTTTCCGGGAAGAAATGTCGATGACCGATATGGGCTGCGGAATAACACTTCCGATACCCGTCACTATCAAAAATTGCTGATCAAGACTTATTGACATGTCTCCACTACGATTGGAGACTGGAATTGGATTCGTTCCTGGAGCTAGCCTAGGCGGGGAAGCTGTTAGGTCAACGACCCATACCCTGCTTCCGAAATCATCGTTCACGAAGCCCAAAGTCCCATCCGCTGTGATAGCGCATTGATGACTCTGACTAGAACCGGTGGATACTGTCCCCAGAACAGTATCTGTACTCACATCGAATGCGATGACTGATCCATCTGGGTTAACTGCCATACCTACATCACCATTATCCGATAAACACACCCCCCGTGGAACGGTGTTGCCTGGGAAAAAAAGAGACGACAGCAGGTCTCCTGTACTTGCGTTGTGGACGTTGAGAGTACCGACCTTCCATGGAGTCGCCATATACAGTTTAGTACCGTCCTGCGTGATGGCCATCCTTTCTATACCAGAACGACCACCCTCACTGCGTCCAGCCGGGATAGTAAATAGAGGCACATCATCCAGTGTACCTGTGACAGAATTATAGTTAATGACATCTATCCTCCTCTCACCCCCGGTTTCATACATTAAAAAGACTCGATCTCCTTGAGGATTTATCAAAACAGAGACCGGTCCCACTCCTTGTCCAGGGGATGGAGAAGGGTCATATCTGTCAATTGGTATCAATCCTGGAATCTTAAACGATTTAATTCCAAAAGAATCCAAGGCTAAGCCTGACATACTACTTGGTGCGCCAATTACGTTATAAAAATAACCGTTGAGGACCTCACCCGTGGCTGTCAAGTTGCCGCCGGTGTCAATTGTAAGCCTCCGCACCTTGCCCTCCACAGTGACAAGCGGTGCTGTGATGACTAAAACTGAGCTGTCACTAAGGACATCTACTGCGGTCACAGTCTCAGCACCGTATGCAAAGCTTGAAAAACCCACAGAAAGTACTAACCAAAGTAAAACTAATATTAAACTCTTATTTAATTGTTCACTCATGATTCATCCTCCTATTGGTCTTCAGTGTAAGAGTTTTCCACAATATTTTGTAACTCAATAAATCATCAGTCATCGGTTGTCGTAACATACTGAAATCATTAATACCGTTAAATCCAATATAAAATTATACAAGCTAATCATTGCAGCCACTTATCAATTTATGATTCAAAATTCTGGCAGCAATTCTAATTCTGGTATTTTTTTCTTTTACATAGGATTTCTCATCAGTCTTTCTTTACTCCACTATCCCTAACACATTCACATAAAAAAGAAATGGATTCCAACTCCCTAAACAAAGATCAAAATGAACAGTTACAGACTCCCCCGTTCTGAGTACACCATCTAAATATCCATCCTTCCTTGGAATTGGAAACATCGCACCTACTCCACCCATGTTCCCATCGGGCAATATTAGTCTGTTTTCTCTTTTTCCATTTTCAATATTTTCT
>JAFCZU010000444.1 GCA_019314185.1 Deltaproteobacteria bacterium
ACAGCAGGTGGTTGTTGCCGACTCATTCAGCGAAGAGAGAAGCAGCATATTTACGGGCTTTCCCACAATCGCAGAATGCCCGACGATAACCGCCTCTTTTCCCTTTATGTCAATGTTTTCTCTTTTTATTATTTCCCATACCGCCATCGCGGTACAGGGCGCGAGACCGATTTCGCCGAGAACCAGTTTACCGAGGTTCGCCGGGTTCAGCCCTTCAACGTCTTTCAGGGAACTTATGAGCGCCTGAAAATCTTTAGCGTCCAGCCCCTCAGGCAATGGCATCTGAAGTATTATACCGCTGACGGCAGGGTCATTATTCAGTTTTTCAATCTGAGATGCCAATTCATCTTTAGAAGTTGTATCGGCCATCTCCACAAGTTCGTAACCGATTCCCAGCTCTTCCGCCGCCTTCTTCTGGTTGTTTACGTAAACCCGCGATGCGGGGTTTTCACCCACCTGCACCGCAGTTAGTTTCGGCTTGTCTTCCATCTTACCGACAATTTCTTTAATTTCTTCCTTGATACTCAAAGCAATTTTCTTACCGTCAATTAATTCTCCCATGTTCCCTCCATTTTAATCCTGTTAAGTTTGTTTCTGCCAACATTATAGTAAATTACCCGTATAACTCAAAAAAATCCTTTGTGATGAGGTAAAAAGATGTTATAATTACGGGAGTCAGACTAAATTATAAATGTAATGCGAATTCGGACAATATTTAATATGCGCAAAAGAGTTTTTAGCCGAATTTAAATTAATGGAGTCGCATTAGATGAAGAAAGAAAACAATAATATCATCGAAGCCAATGTTTTAACAAAGAGGTTTGGTAATGTTACCGCTGTGAATCAAGTTACTTTCAGCGTTAATGACAGCGAGATATTTGGCTTTCTTGGACCGAATGGTGCTGGAAAAACAACCACAATCAGAGTGTTAACGGGTCTGCTTATCCCAGATTCAGGAAATGCTTTCATTGGTGGAGTTAACATAAAGAGAAATCCAATCAAAGCGAAAATGAAAATGGGAGTTATCCCAGAAACGGGGAATATCTATGTGGACTTGACTGCAAAACAGAACGTCATCCTGGCAGGCAAATTCTACGGAATACCCATGAAGAAACTTGAGAAAAGAACAAACAGTCTTTTAGAGCAATTTGGACTCTATGATAGAAAAGATGATCTTGTCAGAACTTTTTCAAAAGGAATGAAACAGCGGGTTAATATTGCAAGTGCTATTGTCCATAATCCAGAGATCCTGTTTCTGGATGAACCGACACCAGGATTAGATATCCAGAGTCAACGATTGATTAGAAATATCATCAATCAGATGAATCAGAAGGGAACCACTATCTTTTTAACCACTCATAATATTGAAGAGGCAAATCAGTTATGTGGAAGAGTAGCAATTATTAACAAAGGTGAGATAGTTGTTATTGACAGACCTGAAAGATTGAGAAGGACATTCGAGACAACTCAATCAATTGAGATTTCTTTTGATAAATCTATTGATGATAGTTTGATTGGAAAAAATGATTTGATGAGTAGAATAGACAAATTGGGAGATAAATGGAAGTTATACACAGACAATCCTGACAAACTTGTGAAGTATTTAACTAAATTTGCTCAGAATCAGAATTTAACAATTCTTTCTATGGAGATATGTAGAGCCAGTCTGGAAGATGCATTTGTAAAGTTTACGGAAAGTAAAAGTTATGGGAATTAGAGATATAAATACGCAATTTTTCCGTGGAGTAATGGTTACGACAGAGAAGAATATCAGAATTTATTACACGAAGGCTCCAGTTATGATATTTGGGCTATTGTTTCCTCTGTTTATGTTCCTGTCCTTTTATCTGGGGAGAAAGGTTAATTTATATTCTTTCTTTCCCGGGCTTTTAGCAATGTCCCTGTTCTTTACAGCCTCATCAGTTGGTCCCCTGATTACTCCCTGGGAAAAACAAGCAGGAACTTATGAAAGATTACTGTCGTTTCCGGTTAGCATCAATACAATCATTTTGGGAGATGTTTTAGCAGGAATGATCTTTGGCATCATCATAAATATTATTGTATTAGTAGTTGGGCTGGTATTTTTTAATTACAGTATAAACATTTTGTTTTTGTTTTTCGGTATATTATTTGCTTCCTTCTGTTTTTCTTCTCTGGGTGTTTTATTAGCATCTCCATCAGTGCGTTCCCCATCCCATATTATGATGTTTTCTAGTCTTATTCGCTTCCCGCTGATTTTTATAAGCGGTATTTTTATACCCTTAGAGAATCTGCAAGGAAGTGCGAGAGTATTGGCTTATTTTTCGCCTATTACTTATTTGGTTGATATATTTAATTTTAGTTTTAAAGGTGAATCCTATATTTCTTTAGGTATTGATTTCACAGCGTTATTCATGTTTAGCATAATATTCATATTTTTATCAAATAGATTTCATAAGAGAAATTTAATGAAAGGATTATGATCAGAAAATTTCGACTTCGGCTAATACGGTGTTTGTGGGAAACTACGCTTCCCCAACTTGGCTGGCGCCAAGTTCATAAACACCTAAGACAATATAGGTGGTTTTCCCGAACAAAATATACATCCATTTGCGCTTTGCACATAATAATTGATATGGAAAATTGTAGTAAATTAAAGAGCAAACAAATAAAGTGAACACTCATTTCTATTATCTACTAATCGTTATTGGAGCATTAATAATGTTAGTAAGCATATTCCGATTTAATCGTATATCGGTTATGCTCCAGATAGTATCCGAACAAAAAAGAAAACCAGTAGAGAAATTTATTAAAGTTCACAAAATTCTTATGAAGTTCTTTTTTATAGGTTATATGGTTGTAGCAACCGGTCTTTATTTTAATTTCGGTTTTATAAGTGACCTTTTTGTTAGTTTGATATTTTTATTCGGCGCCATTTTTGTTTTATTGGGTATTATTCTTCAGGAAAAAATATTGAAATTAAGAGCCGAGGCGGTTTTATCAGTAATAAAAGTGTTAGTGAATACGATAGAAGCCCGGGATATATATACTAAAGGTTGGCAAAATTATAATCCCTGAAGAATTATTGAATAAACCAGGTTCATTAAATGAAAAAGAATGGGAAACAATGCGGCAGCATCCTGAAATAGCAAAAAATATTATAAAGAACATAGAAGGATTAGAGCAAATTTCCGAATGTATTAAGAATCATCATGAACGAATAGACGGTAACGGATATTATAAGGTAAACCATGAAAAATTAAGCGAAATATCTAAAATAATTGCTGTAGCGGATACTTTTTCAGCAATAACAACAGAAAGACCCTATAGAGAAAAACGAACTATTAAGGAAGCTAAAAAAATTCTAAAAGAAGTGTCGGGGTTTCAATTAGAAAATAAATATGTAGATGTAATATTGATGTTGCACGAAGATGAATTAAAACAATGTCTCCCGGAATATTTAAATTAAAAAAATTTCGACATCAGTTATCTTTACATCCCCTGCTGACTTCGCTTCTCCTTCGGGTCAGATTTTGCTGACATAAAATCCGACGGGGAGTTCCCTCCAATTAAAACATATCAAAAGGGGACACATATCAAAAGGGGACATATCAAAAGGGGACAGGTACTTTTTCCAAAAAAATAGGTCTTTGCTTTTGCAGACCTCAATAGTTCCTATTTCGTTAAATTAAAACAGGCCGACGACTTTTCCGTCTTTGTCGATATCCACTTTTTCTCCGGCGGGACGTGTAGGAAGACCCGGCATTGTTCTCATCGCGCCGCACAGGGGATACAGGAATCCAGCGCCGACCGAAGCCCTAACCTCGCTTATTGGTAAAGTAAATCCTGTAGGACGTCCTTTTCCAGCGCCGACCGAAGCCCTAACCTCGCTTATTGGTAAAGTAAATCCTGTAGGACGTCCTTTTAGCGCGGGATCATGTGAAAGAGACAGATGCGTTTTTGCCATACACATCGGCAGTTTGTCAAAGCCGTTGGCGGTGAAGTTGGCAATCTGTTTTTCAGCGACGGGAGTATAAGATACATCCTTTGCTCCGTAAATTTTCGTGGCGATGGTCTCAATCTTATCTTTTATGGGAATATCCAGAGGATACAGAAACTTGAAATCGCTCTTTTTATCACAGGCGCGGACAACCGCTTCGGCCAGCTCTTTTCCGCCTTCGCCGCCTTTTTCCCACACATCACTTTCCACCGCCTCTTCCGCTCCGAATTCCTTCGCGCGCTTTTTGATTAATTCTATTTCTTTATCCGTATCGGGCGTGAAACGGTTAACCGCAACGACCACAGGCACGCCGAATAAAAGAGCGTTTTCC
>JAFCZU010000076.1 GCA_019314185.1 Deltaproteobacteria bacterium
AATTAAATTTGAAAAGGTCTGAAACTCACGCAATAAGTGCCCCTAAAGAAAAAACAGCATACAAAAACATAACAAAACTGCTTTTGTAAGTTGAAATTAATAAATAATACCAAAAATCATCTTATGATCGGCTGTTTTTTCTTAAGGCTCACTAATGCGTTCAAACAGTCAGCCATTTTCAAATTTAACTGCCTGTCCGCTCCGCAGTGAAAATGAGTTTGTAAATTTCTGATGAAGGAAACATTCAAGAATATATCCCTCTTATTGAGTTCTGCTCAAAGACACATCTCGGGAAACAGACTTCGTTTGGACTGGGGAAAATCAAAGCAGCAGGGATGTCGATGCGATTCATGCAATTACAACCAAACACACGGTACGGCATCATGATAGACAGGAATAAAAACGAAATTGTTTTGTAAAAAGACCTTGACACATTAAGCATTATCAATTATTGAACTACAATAATTGATAATCAATGAAATGAGGCGCTATGGCTAATCCATTCACATTGCGGGTTATTCCTCCCGGTTTTCCTTTTTGCAATCGGGCTGTCGAGCTTAAAGAGCTATGTTCCCATGCAGACAATAAAGCTAATGTTGTTTTATTTTCGCCCCGACGCTACGGCAAAACTTCACTTATAAGAAGACTCCAGGCTGATTTGTCCGACAATGGTTTTTTTACGTTTTACATCGATTTTTTTATGGCGACTTCTGAAAATGAAATCGCCCGGCGTATTTCCCAAAGTATATATTCTGTCTTGCATAAGCGCGAATCCCTTTTGAACAAAGGCGTTCGTTTTCTAAAAACATTTAAGACCTTTCGCCCGGTTTTTAAACCTCCAGGTATCGACCTTATTGATAATATAATGGAAGAACTGGGAATATTTATTCGCAAAGAATCAATAAATGCCCATATTGTTTTTGATGAATTCCAGGAAATCAGCGAATTGAAAAAATCATCCATAGAAGGGGTACTGAGAAGACACATTCAGGAGCAACAGGCATCCTATTTTTTTGTGGGTAGCCGACGGAGAATTCTTCTCGATATGTTCAACAAAAAAAACCGGCCATTTTATCAAAGCGCAATAATGTATCCTTTAAAACCTCTACCTGATAAGGAACTCGTTTCATTTCTGGTTGAAAGATTTAAGGATGGCGGGAAAAGTTGTTCCATTCGTGCCGCTGAAAAAATTTCGGGAAAGGTTTTGCAATATCCTTACTATGCACAGGCCCTGGCATATAACATATTCGAAATTTCCGGAGATACCGTCTCGGAAGATGATATTCAGTCCGGTTTTAACAACATGCTGGCCTCGGAGAGATACGGCTACGAAGCTGCTGTCCAAGGCCTGACCGGGCCCCAGATCGCTCTGCTGAAAGCGCTTGCCGTTGATCCTGTCTCAAAAATTCTCTCTACTGAATATATGAATCGCTACAGGCTGTCTGCCGGCGGAATTCAATACGCCCGCAACAAACTGGAAAAACTGGATCTAATAGAGAAACACAACAATATCTGGAAAATAGTCGATCCGGTCTTCGGCTGCTGGCTGGTCGGGCATTAATGATAAAGAACTTGATATCAATATAGCTGCTGAAAGGAGCGTCCGGTTGAAAGAGAGCGGGGTTGAATGCTCTATTGATCAGCATACAATAAACATACGCATCGGCCAGAGAAAAGAAAAAGGCAGCAAACCGGATTATGGCAACTTTGCTTTTGAGCTAAGGGGAAAAGACCTGAAACATTTTCCAGTTCTGTTTAGATTTGACGATGTTTAGATTTGACGACAACTTCAAGTTTTCAGGGTTGACGATACTGAGATGAACAAATGGTGGATTTGAACATGATTTGTGCAAGGAATAGGATTTTTGCAGAGCCTCTCCTCCTGCAAGTTTACAAAGTTGCCAACGTCCCCCTGGATAATTTAATGCTGACTAAGCATTGATGTGAGCATTATCAAATCCATTTACTCTTTATCTCTTGTTTTTTCCCAAAAATAACGGGCATAACGTCCCTTTCCCGAAAGTTTGACTGATAACTCCTCTTTCATTAATTGTTTCATAATTCGAAAGACCTGATTTCTGTCCAAATAAGATATTTGACGAATCTCTGCATTGGAGATACCGGCGTTGCCATGTTCAGATCTCTGCTTAAGGACACTTAGGATTCTTGTTTTTGCCGCATCCAAGTCAATCCGGGAATCCCATTCCATCCCATTCCAAATGCCCTGGGGTGGAAATACGTTTATGAAATTCCACCCTTAGCTTCCAGTATGTTCCCTTGCCAGTACCTCCCCGCTCAAGATAATTCAGTTTTATTTCCATTTGATTTAAGCTTTCACGCGCTTCAATGTTCCTGCGCTGACTGATATGAGCGGCAGTTGCAGTGTCAATCTCAGGGTGGTCTAAAAGATAATGAAGAATCAGAAGTTGATCAATAGTAAGAACAACCCCCTTTTTACCCTCATTTGCCACAAATTCCCGGAACTCCGCAGAGTGATTTTCCGCTGTAAAAGAAACGGTTACACTCCCAGATTGCTGCGGTTGACAAGGCGAAGTCTTGTGAGTGCATCAACCAGTTGAGGGTTTCTGGATACAGGGCTGTGGTGGAGAATATTTTGAGAAGAAATTCCACAGATAAACCCGCCGGGACTATTGATTTCAATTCTATCCGGAAAATGTTCATTAGGTGGTCTCTGGAACTTGATTCTAAACGCGGCTGGAATCCAGAGGCCGTTTTTGCACACTCTGTGCGCTTTTGCCAATGACTTCCACAATCTGGGCGGGGGTATGTTGAAACAAAAGTTTTAAAACAGGCAGTGAGGAGAAACATTAAACATTTCTCTTCTGATTTCATGTTTGAACTTACAAAAGATGAGTTTCAAAACGACCTGGGAAAGGACGCGGGAGAGGAATGCCTAAACGGTTAGGTTTTTTTTAAAAAGCTGTCTTGCCTGGCTCTAAGCTGACCGCAGGCAGCTGAAATATCCTGTCCTTTGCTGTGGCGGATAATAACCGTGTAATTATTGCTCAGCAGGATTTCTCTGAAATCATTAATTGCGGATTCTGTCGGCCGCTTGAATGAACAGCCTTCATGTTCATTGAACGGTATCAGGTTGATTTTTGCCTTTATCGGTTCTAACAATTCTGCAAGGCGGTTTGCATCTTCAGGAAAGTCGTTAATTCCTTTTATAAGAATATATTCAAATGTGATTCTGCGGCGGGGCTGCAACTGATATTCGCGGCATGCATCAAGCAGTTTTTCAATGGGATACCTCCTGTTTATCGGCATCAGCATACTGCGGGTTTTATTATCTGTTGCGTTTAGTGATACCGCCAGATTAGCCTTTGTATCACAACCAAGACTGAGCAGCTTCGATACAATCCCGGCTGTAGAAACAGTAACCTTCCGACTTGCAAAAGCAAGCCCCCACTGGTTGTCAGTAATAGTGTTTATCGCGCTGATTACATTCCGGTAATTTGCCAGCGGCTCACCCATTCCCATAAATACGATATTTGTAAGATGTTCCGGCTCGATTTGATCATTTAGTATATCGCGCACTTGGGCAACAATTTCACCTTTTGTGAGATTCCGCGTAAAACCCTGTTTGGCGGTGAGGCAGAATTTGCACCCCTGAGCACAACCCACCTGGCTGGATATGCAGAGGGTATAACGATTTTTTCCAGGGATCAGAACACTCTCTATAAATTGACCATCTTTTAGTTTAAAGAGATATTTTTTTGTGCCATCCTGTGAAATTTCAGTGCGGATTATTTCAAGTCGTTTTATGGTAAAATTAAGAGAAAGCAGTTCTCTGATCTCTTTTTTGATATCGGTCATCACGTCAAATGAGTCTGCCTGCCACTTATAAAGCCACTTAAGAATTTGTGACGCATGATAAGGCTTGACATTGTAACCTTCGAGCCACGAAATTAGCTGCTCGATATCAAGATCTATAATATTTGTTTTGCTTGATGCCATTAGATGTTATTTTGAATGGATAACTGCTCAGATTATTAGCCTGAAGGCTGAAGGGTATTGATATCTTTACAACATCAAAAGCCGTGTCTGGGGATAGTTTGCTTGAATGGCTATGTTATTATTAGATTTTGTGAGTCTTTTTACTAACGGCCTTCAGCCTATCCACCTAAGTAGTTACTGCTTTTTTATAAGCATAGTCGAAGGATCAAGGCATAGTTCTGAAAAATCCGAAGTAGATGGCGCTCCCTTTAAAGACAGCACATTAATTTCTTTACCCTTGGGCTGTAATTGGATAGCAACATCAAACAAATCGGAAACATTCGAAAAAGAGGCCGGCATACCATCAGAAGCAGATTCTTCGTGTCGATGTGTGCGTACGGCAAACCAGACTTGCAATGACAACTTCCTGGCAATGGCTTTCAGATCAGAAAGCGATTTTTGAGCAAATTCATCGAAAAGGAGACCATCAACAACAACTATTTGCGGGGAGAATATATTCTGTTCGGACAGGTCGGTCATTCTTTCTTCAAGAGTTGGCACACTAAAGCCTTCTGCCTTAAAAGTCATTATGAATCTATGCGGCAGCATGGTTTCCCAGAGCTGGCTTGGCTCCTTTATGTTGTATTGTTTTGCAAGATTGTTAAAAACCTCTTTATACCAGAGGCTGACTTTGTTTACCGGATCATTCAGGCTGACATGCAAAACATTTTTGTTTCTAACAATGGCTCTTAATGCGAGTTGCACCAGAAAGGCTGTTTTACCTACACCGGCACGCGCAAGCACAGCTCCAAAACCACCTTCAGGAATTATGTCTTCGTTGTCATATCCCATGGCTTTAAACGGGTTGTTAAGATCTACATTTAACATAGTTAGACTCCTCTTTTTAGGCCTTACTCTTTTTTTCACTTTCTGCTTTTTTAACCAACTCTTCAGCAACTGATTGCGGCACCTGTTTGTAACAACCTAGTTCCATAGTAAATTGAGCTTTACCCTGGGTTGATGATCTTAAGACAGTTGAAAAGCCGAACATTTCGGCTAACGGTACATTTGCTTCAATAACAGACTGGGTGCCTTCGTCCTGTGAACCTACAATCATCCCTCTTCGTTGATTTAAAAGCGACATGGCGGCCCCCTGAAAATCGGTGGGAGTTTCGACAACAACTTTCATTATCGGCTCATGAATAACCGCTTTGGCTCTGGCGTATCCTTCCAGAAAAGCTCCACGCGCAGCAGCCTGAAATGCCATTTCAGAAGAATCAACAGCATGTGATGCTCCGTCATTAATAGTGACCTTTACACCGCTGACAGGAAACCCCATTTTCGGGCCTTTTGCAAGGCATAGCCTGAAGCCTTTTTCACATGAGGAGATAAACTGGGTTGGAATTTTTCCTCCAACTATCTTATTCTCAAATATAAAATCTTCCTCTGTTACAGGTTCCATGTAACCTGCCACCCTGCCATACTGCCCGGCGCCGCCTGTTTGTTTTTTATGTATATAATTAAATTCGGCTTTCCTTGTAATAGTTTCCCTGTAAGCCACACGGGGCCTGCCGGTTATAACTTCTGCGTCATATTCCCTGTGCATGCGTTCAACATATACTTCAAGGTGTAATTCCCCCATACCCTGGATGATCGTGTCGTTGGTTTCATCGTCCACGTGTGTTCTGAAGGTAGGGTCTTCTTTCGTAAACCGGCCCAAAGCCTTGGACATGTTAATACGGGCTTTGTTGTCTTTTGGTACAATGGAAAGGGAAATCACAGGTTCCGGAATAAACATGGATGTCATGCTAACGTTAAGCCCCGGGCTTGTAAAGGTATCTCCTGAAGCACATTCGATGCCGAACAGCGCTCCGATATATCCTGCAGGTATTTTTTCAATATCCTCCATTTCGTCCGCATGCATTCGGACAAGCCTGCCGATCTTGACTTTTTTTCTGTTGCGTATGTTATATACAGTTGTTCCCTTGGCAATCGTGCCCTGATATACACGTATATATGTAAGCTGACCATACTGCCCCTCTTCCAGTTTAAAGGCAAGAGCCACAACAGGTTTTTGCGAATCACTTTCCAGTATAACAGACGTCTCATCGTTGTCCATGTCAAGGGCTTCGTTTTCCACATCAGACGGGCAGGGCAAAAATTTTGTGACAGCGTCAAGAAGAGGCTGGACACCCTTGTTTTTGTATGCTGATCCCATAAAAACAGCTGTCATTTTACGTGTAAGAGTTCCTTTTCGCACTGCATCGACAATCAGTTCTTCCGTTATTTCTTTTTCTTCAAGAATTGCATCTGTAAGTTCATCTGAATACATCGAAGCTGAATCAATGAGCTCTTCCCGTCTATCCATTGCTTCGGCAAAGAGATTTTCAGGAATATCTTCAATACGAATATCCTCTCCGTTATCCCCATCAAAATAGAGAGCCTTCATGGATACAAGGTCGACAACACCTTCTAAATCAGCTTCAAGCCCGATGGGGATCTGCATTGCTACAGCATTGTGCCCCAGTTTTTCCTTAAGCTGGTCAATTACACGAAAAGGATTTGAACCGCTTCTGTCGCATTTGTTGATAAAAGCAATACATGGCACTTTATACCTTTTCATCTGCTGATCAACAGTGATCGACTGGGATTGAACACCACCCACTGAGCATAAAACCAGTATGGCCCCATCAAGCACTCTGAGAGACCGTTCAACCTCGATTGTAAAATCAACATGGCCGGGCGTATCGATAATATTTATTTCATGGCCCTTCCATTCGCAATATGTTGCAGCAGAAGCTATTGTAATGCCGCGCTCCTTTTCAAGTTCCATGGAATCCATGGTAGCGCCGACGCCATCTTTTCCTTTAACGTCGTGGATAGCATATATCCGCTTTGTGTAAAACAGGATCCTTTCCGTAAGGGTGGTTTTGCCCGAATCTATGTGAGCGCTGATTCCGATGTTTCTAAGCTTCTTTATGTCGTAACCCATAATCTTTTCTTCCTGTGATAAGTAAAAAACCCCTCATTCAGAATCTTAATCCAGACAGGGGTTTTAATGAAATTAAAAACAAATAATATATTTTATTTATTAATAGCTTGTCAAGCTATTTTAACCTGCGTTAAGCTCCCGGTTTTTATCTTGGCAATTAGCTGTTAGCTCCTGTTATTGCGGATGTTTATCAGCGATTCGTTTTTCACCCGTTGGATGAAATGTTTGACTAATGGCTAATCGCTCATTTTAGGTTTAGCATATTTGCATCAAAAACTGGCCCGTCCATACAAACATGTAAATATTTCCCTGACTTGTTCTTACTTTCGACAGCGCATCCTAAGCATGCTCCAATACCGCAAGCCATTATTGTTTCAATAGAAATCTGACATGGCACTGAATATGTCTCCGCGATCCGCGCGACAGCGCCCAGCATTGCAAAAGGACCACACGCGCAAATAATATCCGGTTTTTTTTCCTTTATCCCCTTTTCAAGAAGATCGGTTACAAGCCCTTTTTCTCCGGAGCTTCCATCGTCAGTAATAATTTGAACTCTTAGTTTAAGCCGTGCAAAATCATCTTTACACAAAACGTCATCTTTTGTTCTTCCACCAAGAAACAGTGTACTGTCCGAAAGGTCGACACCTTTTTCATTGAGTGTCAAAGTTAGAAAAAGCAGCGGGGCAATACCGATCCCGCCCCCCACAATAAATAAGCGGCGATAATTATCCAATACAGAAAAGCCTCTGCCGAGAGGGCCAACGATGTCTACATAATTGCCCGCTCTGTATCTCGAAAGCTTTTCAGTGCCTGAGCCCACAACCTTGTAAAGGAGTTCGATGCCTTCTACCTGGTCATCATTTTTAATCAGCCTGTGTATGGAAAAAGGGCGTCGAAGAAATGGAACAGACTGGGCCGGCATGTGCAGCGTTATAAATTGTCCCGGCTTTGCCTTCAGATATTTTCGGCTGCACTCTAAACCGATTTTGTAACACGAAGAACTAACCTTTCTGTTCCACAAAACCCGAACTTTTTCTTGAACCATATCAATTTGTTCCTGAGTATTAAGTCATTTTGTAACTATTCAGCAGCCGATTTGCGCTGATCATCACTGATATTTTTTCTTTTATTATCATATACAAATTTTATACTATTCAGGCACAGAGTGGCAAAGGCACAAAGGCGCATAGTTGGCTTGCCTGAAGTCATTGATTTTTGCCGGACCTGCAAATCTCTATATGTTTTTATTTTTCTTTGTGCCACTGTCTCTGTGCCTGAGTGATTACTGTATTTAACCTATCTGCGTTTATCTGTGTGAATCTGTGGCTGAAGTTACGTCATTTTAATCCAATAACAGATGCAAACCTGCCTGTAGTTCTTTCTCCACGAAAAGAAAAAAAGAGACCTGCATTACACTTGGAGCATATTCTGCTTATATGAATATTTTCAATTAACACACCTGCGTTGCAAAGCTGGTCCCGGCTTATGGACCAAAAGTCAAAATGATCGTACCTGTCTTTGTATTGCCAAAACAAACTTGGGATTTCATTTTTATAATTAACAAATTGCGAGCAACATGGACCAAGAGAGGGGCCTATGCCTGCAATAATATTATTTGGACTGCAGCCAAAGCGTTTCATTGCGTTTATTGTATGATCTATAACATTATTTATGCTTCCACGCCAGCCGGAATGAACATTTGCCACCACGCGCCTAACCGGATCATACATTAAAACAGATTGACAGTCGGCTGTCTGCACAACAAGATATTTGTCGGGGATATCGGTAATCATGGCATCTCCGACAAGGTGAGAACCGGAAGCACCATTAATTTTATTTGATTTGTCATTTTTTGAAAATATCAGAACATTTGCCGCATGTATTTGTTTTAAAAAAACAAGATCTTTCCCTCCGATACATTCTGATATAATCCGCCTGTTTTTCTCAACATTTTTGTAATCGTCTCCAACATCAAAACTAACATTCAGGCTATGGAAAGGTTCTCTGCTGCAACCGCTACTTCTCGTAAAGATCCCATGCCGAACACATGCAAATTTGCCAATATGCGGAAATTGAAAAAATGAAACCCCTTTTTTCTGTCTTAAAATCACACAGCAAACTCCTTTGTAATTCTATTTTATAAACGCTAAAACAGATGTGGCTGACCGCCACAAGAATCTATCAAGCTCAGGAAAAACCTGATGAAGCCCTTGTTGAGCAGCCTCCATTGCCAGCGCTATTAATAAAACAGGTAGAACTTAAAAGCCTTTTTACATCCTTATTGTTGCATTTGGGACAAATTACTACTTTTTTATCACTGCTGAAAACAAGTTTCTCAAAAGAATGATTGCACTTTTCACATTTATATTCATATATTGGCATAAAAAATTTCCTTTAGGGTTCGCTAAAAAATAAGGTTGTTTATCGTCTCACATCTTCAAGAAATAGTATAATACTGGCTTTGCAGCCAAAATCAACAATAAATTGAGACTGTTGAAAATAGAGAGCAAATGACTTAGAAAATACCCAGAAGATCTTTTTTGAAAGAAACCGCGGCAGCAGGTAATTTTTACAGGATAACAAAAAACAGACAAAGAAACTCAATTGGGAAGACAAATGAAATCAACGCTAATTATATTACTGATTGTCGGTTTTTATTTTCTCATGCAGTTTTATATTCTCCCCAAGCTTGGCATTTCCACCTGAATGCGGAATGCCTGTCAGTTGACAGAAAAAAAGGAAGTAAAAGATAAGACCAAATAGTTTATTTGTAACACTTTAGCTTTTTAAAAACGAATTCAAACTTACGGGTTTGTTTTGAACCGCAGAATATTCAAATAATGCTTTTTCGAATTAGTAATATCTTAACAAAACCAGCCAAATTTTCAAAACGCTAAATCATTACATTTATTTGAGGTACAGTCCATTAAAGTAATTGCCAAATTAACAGAAATGCAGGGATACTCCGACCTGATGCGTAGTTCCGGCAAAACAATTTCCTTTGTTCCAACCATGGGTTTTTTGCATGAAGGGCATCTGTCCCTTATCAGAAAAGGGCGCGAGCTCGGAGACAATCTAATTGTAAGCATTTTTGTCAATCCCGCCCAGTTTAGCCCTGGAGAAGATTTTGAATCATATCCAAAAGACCTTGACAGGGATTTTGATTTGGCAGAAAAAAGTGGCGCTGATGTAATTTTTACTCCTGACGAAAAAGAACTATATCCCGGGAATTTTCAAACATATGTTGAGCTGGAAAAACTGCCAAACCATCTTTGCGGAATTTCCAGGCCCACATTTTTTAAGGGGGTTGCAACAGTTGTCGCAAAACTGTTTAACACTGTAAAACCTCATATCGCCGTATTCGGAGAAAAAGACTATCAGCAGCTAATTATCATACGCCGAATGGTTCGCGACCTGAATTTTGGAATAAATATCGTTGGCGTTCCGACGCTGCGGGAACCTGACGGGCTTGCCATGAGTTCAAGAAACAGTTATCTTACGTCAGAGCAAAGGATTAACGCCTTGTGCATATACAAATCATTAAAAAATGCACAGGAACTTCTTAAAAACGGCGTCAATGATGCGGCAAGTATCATTAACACAACTTCAGGATTGATAAAATCACATGCGGAAACCACTATAGATTACATTACAATATGCGACCCTGAAACCCTTGCTGATATAGAAACAATCAACAGACCGGCATTAATGGCGCTCGCTGTAAAGGTAGGCGAAACCCGTCTTATAGACAACATGATGCTTAATCCAGAGTAATAGTTTAGCTGGTAGAGTAGTTGAGTGGTCAAGCACTCGACCAATTTACAAACAAAGGAGACACAATTATTATGGGAAAAGAGCAATTCTTTTTTACTTCCGAATCCGTCACAGAAGGGCATCCAGACAAAGTTGCCGACGCCATATCGGATTCTATCCTGGACGCCATTATTGAAAAAGATAAAAACTGCAGAGTTGCCTGTGAAACTCTTGTTACAACAGGCCTGGCCTTTATTGCCGGCGAAATCACAACAAAATGTTATGTTGATATACCCAAGATTGTCAGGGAAACAATACGTGATATCGGATATCATTCATCCAAAATGGGCTTTGACTGGCAAACCTGTTCGGTCATAACCAGCATTGATCATCAATCTCCCGATATCGCTCAGGGGGTTGATATCGGCAAAGGACTGTTTAAGGAGCAAGGCGCTGGAGATCAAGGTCTTATGTTTGGATTTGCCTGCGATGAAACTCCGGAATTGATGCCCATGCCGATTATGTTTGCTCACAACATTACCAAACGTCTTGCCACTGTTCGAAAAAACGGAGCTCTTGATTTCTTAAGACCCGACGGCAAATCCCAGGTAACCATCGAATATAAAAACGGCACTCCAAAACGGGTTGATACGGTTGTAATTGCCGCTCAACACAAACCGGATATTACCTACGATGAGTTAAAAGAAGCTATTATTCAAGAAGTCATCAAAAAAGTAATCCCAAAAGAAATGACAGACGGCGATACCAAATATTTTGTTAATGCTACAGGCAAGTTTATCCTTGGCGGACCTATGGGGGATTGCGGACTTACAGGTCGAAAGATTATAGTTGATACTTACGGCGGCCAGGGAAGTCACGGGGGTGGATGTTTTTCAGGAAAAGATCCCTCCAAGGTTGATCGCAGCGCATCATATATGGGAAGACATATTGCAAAAAATATCGTTGCCGCAGGTCTTGCAAAAAAATGCGAGCTGCAAGTTGCTTATGCAATTGGTGTCTCACAACCGGTTTCTGTCATGTTAGATCTTAAAGGCACCGGAGTTATACCCAAACAACGGGTCAAGGAGATTATTCTTGAAGTTTTTGATTTGAGGCCTGCTGCAATTATCGAATATCTTGATCTCTTGAGACCAATCTATCAAAAAACATCGGCTTATGGACACTTTGGCCGCAATGAACCGGAATTCACGTGGGAAAAAACAAATATGGTGGATGTTATCAGAGAAAAGGCTGGATTGTAAAAAAAAGGAGAATAATAAAATGTCTGTTTTAAAAGCAATGAAAGATACAAAGGGGTTTTTAAAGATAGAACCCTCACTTCCATATAAAGTGGCCGATATTTCGCTCGCAGATTTCGGGTTTAAGGAGATGAAACTTGCTGAAAATGAAATGCCGGGTTTAATGGCGGTACGAAAGAAATACGGGTCTCAAAAGCCGCTCAAGGGAATGAAAATTATGGGGAGTCTCCATATGACCATTCAAACCGCCATGCTCATTGAGACGCTAAAAGAACTCGGCGCAGATATTCGCTGGGCCACATGTAACATCTTTTCCACACAGGATCATGCCGCGGCGGCAATTGCCAAAAACGGTTCAGCGGCAGTATATGCATGGAAAGGGGAAACTCTTGAAGACTTCTGGTGGTGTACGGAACAGGCTTTAACCTGGCCTGACGGCAGCGGCCCTGATCTTATTGTTGATGATGGCGGTGATGCTACCTTATATGTTCATGAGGGCGTAAAAATAGAAAAAAACCCGGCGCTTTTAGATAAGACTTATAACAGCCTTGATATGCAATTTCTTATAGCGCGCCTTAAAGCAAGTTATGAGCAGGATCCAGAACGCTGGACAAAAATTGCATCAAAAATCAGAGGTGTTTCCGAGGAAACCACTACCGGTGTCCACAGGCTTTACCACCTTGCGAAAAACGGCGAGCTGCTTTTCCCTGCTTTTAATGTAAACGATTCAGTTACAAAATCAAAATTTGACAACCTTTACGGATGTCAGGAATCCCTGGCAGATGGAATCAAACGTGCCACAGATATTATGCTTGCAGGCAAAATCGTGGTAATATGCGGCTATGGGGATGTTGGGAAGGGATGCGCGAAATCGATGAGCGGATACGGCGCACGAGTGCTTATTACTGAGATCGATCCCATATGCGCACTGCAAGCCTCGATGGAAGGATTTGAAGTATTAACAATGAAAGATGCCGCGCCGATCGGAGATATCTTTGTTACAGCCACGGGATGTTACCATGTGATCACCGGTGAGCATATGGAACAGATGAAAAATGAAGCAATTGTCTGCAATATCGGTCATTTTGATAATGAAATTCAGATGACCCATCTCGATAACAATCCGGATTGTAAAAAGGAGCAGATTAAGCCGCAGGTTGACAAGTGGACTCTTAAATCAGGGCGATCCATTATTGTGCTTGCGGAAGGAAGACTGGTAAATCTTGGCTGCGCAACAGGCCATCCCAGCTTTGTAATGAGCAGCAGTTTCACAAATCAGTGCCTGGCACAGATAGAACTCGCATCAAAGCAATATGAAAAAAAGGTTTATACCCTTCCCAAAAAACTTGATGAGGAAGTAGCGCGGCTTCATATAAATAAACTTGGAGTAAAACTCTCCAAACTCACCCAGTTTCAGGCCGATTACATAGGTGTGCCGGTTGACGGACCATTTAAGCCCGATTCTTACAGGTATTAGATGGTGTCGTAAAAAGTCCCATCTACTGCGTTGTAGTGTTTTTTCAGACACTCGGCATACTACATGTATGGCCTCATTCCTGAAAAAACACTACGCCTTGTATATGAACCTTTTTACTTAGCCATCAGAATTGAAATTTCCTGAAAGTTTATGAAAAAAAAGATTCCAAAATTTAAATCTGAGGAGCAAAATAGCCTGTTAAAATCTAAAATTAAATTGGAAGATACACAACGACCAAAAATTATTACAATTATGTGCGCGTTGTATATCTTTAATATATCAGGTGTAATTTTGGTGCCTTTCAGTGATAAAGCATGGTCCATCGGCTTTTGGTGGCCGCCATATTTAGGTTTTTCAGCAGTAATTCTCTTGATCTGTATATACGGTTTTTGGGGAATGAAGAAATGGTCGATAATACTTTATATGACATTTATTGCCGTCAATCAGATTGTAATGCATAGCATAGGAAGAACCGCCACATTAATCATACCCGGTATAGTTTTGCTGGTGCTTTTGTCACAGTATCGTAAAATGACTTAAATCGAATATTTCATGAATAACACAAAACCGCCGGCAGGATATTGACCTCAGACTAACAAAATAAAATTTCGAGAAGCTTTTTCATGTTTCATTTACAACGACATCATGTCGCCTCAGGATCATATTATGTAGGCAAAACAAAACCAATGATCCTGGAGGCATTTATAGGTACTTGTGTGGGTGTATCACTTGTCGATTCTGAGACAGGAATAGGGGGTTTAATTCACATTCTCCTTCCGGAACCAATCTCAAAAACCAGTTCCTTTCAACTTCAAAAATATGCCTCAACAGGTCTCCCGCTTTTCATCGATGCCCTTATTAAAGCAGGAGCTTCCATAAATAAACTCGTAGCATCAGTTGCAGGTGGAGCATTTATAGGTCTTTTAAATGAACAGGATTTGTCGCTCGATATCGGAGGGCGTACAGCTGGTATTGTCAAGCAAATCCTTGAAGCAAAAGAAATCCCAATTCAAAAGTCAGAAACAGGCGGTTTTTTCACGTGCAGCCTTAGACTTAACATGCAAAACTGGGAAACCGGCATTGAACCTGCAATATATGACAACCCTTCTAATGAGAATATTCATATTCCTACACAAAAAGAGATAAACCGGACAATAGACCAGATCCAACCTATCCCTCAGATTGCTTCGAAGATATTAAGAATAATAAATGAAGATAATTATAATATTTGCAGCCTCGCGGACGAAATTAAAAAAGATCAGGTTATAAGCGCAAAAACACTTCAGCTTTGCAACTCTGCCATGTTTGCCGGAAGAGAAAGAATTGATTCTCTGGATCATGCCTTGCTTATCCTTGGTCAGAAAAATTTAGTTAAATTGATTATTTCTGCTTCCGTTAATACTTTTTTTAACCAAGCAAGCAACGGTTATTCATTATGTAAAGGCGGTCTTTATCATCATGCCCTGGGAACCGCGATTATTTCAGAACAGCTTGCGCAATTTACCGGAAAAGTAAAGCCTGCTACGGCTTATACTGCCGGTCTTCTTCATGACATAGGAAAGGTTGTTCTGGATCAATATGTAGCTTCGGCTCGTCCTTTTTTCTACCGTGAGCTGATAGAAAAAAATAATATTTTAGAAATCGAACAAAACATTCTTGGGACAGATCACACTGAAGTGGGAAGAAAACTTGCAGAAAAGTGGTCTTTTGCACAGATCCTGACTGATACAATCAAGCATCATCATAATCCGGCAAATCAAACCCAAGATCATAAACTTACATACATTGTCAGCCTGGCGAATTTGCTTATGTCCAGATTTCTTGTGGGATTGGAATTGGAAAGTAACATAACAAGTAATATTGCCTCACAACTTGAAGCGATTGGTCTTTCAACTTCTCAGTTTCCGGACATTGTAGATCTTATTCCAAGATCTTTGCTTGAAGTCTCACCAGGACTTATAAAATAAATGAGGGCTTGTGGGTTTATCAGAAATTGTTAGTTTCAAAAAGTAAGGTTTGAAATTATGCATTGAGATGTTCGTCTGACAAAGCACGAAAGCGCAGGAATACAAGCTATTCTGAGCTCTCGCAACGCAGCCAGACGAGATGCATCGTCTCTTAAAAAGTAAAGTTATTTTTACGCAAGCCCTTATCAGCAGTGTTTTACTGTTCTACTACTTCAACTCTTCGGTTTTTTGTTCTGCCGGCATCTGTAGAATTACTTGCAACAGGAGCTGTTGACCCATCTCCATAGGCGTTTAATTGTTCTGGCTTTACATTGTATTTAGTAATCAGTTCACTCATTACTGCTTTCGCTCTTTCTTTACTTAACTTGATATTGGTATCGAAATTTCCAACATTATCTGAATGGCCAACGATTAGGAATTTTTTGGAAGCATGTGCCTTTAAATATTCTGCAACAGCTCTTAAAGCAACTGATGATCCTGATTTTATTTTTGATTTTCCTGTATCAAAAAGTATATCGTAAATTGCAATATGACCATTTGCGGTAATGTTTTCATCTAAACTCTTAACTGTAACCAAATCATCTTCCATACCTTGAACTTCAATTGCATCAAATGTTATTAATAAATCACCTCTCTCATCAGCAGTATATACTACGATGTAAATATCTTTATTATTAATTTTCTTTTTAGCAGCCAGATAAGCAAATTTATCATCACCTGGATTAGCTGCCGCACGAGGCAATTTATTTAAGCCATGGAATTCATCATTATATAATCGTTCTTGTAGATTAACTCCGCAATTTCTGTCATCTAATGTGGTTAATATCTCAAAACCTGTTTTTTTTAATGAATTCTCATAACTTTTATAAATTTCAAATACTGAATGTTCTTTTCCTGCCGAATATTGAATTCTTGTGATTTTTCCATCAACTTCATAATTGGATATTTTATGATCGTGTAAAGAAAGAATAAAATATCTGTCAAAATTTATTTGCTGATACCATTGTATTACAGAACCTTGAAATCGACTTACCATTGGATAGTCTTTGCTGCCTTCAATATCAGCAGTTTTCTGAGCGAAAAGATTTGTTGAAATCATTAATATTGCAATTACGAACATAATTGTGATTTTTTTCATTTTAATTTCCCTTTATTTCATCGGTTGGCTTCTATCATTATTGTACTTTTTGATAGATCATCTTAGAGTCGGCATCTTTGTCATCAACAATAAGCTTCCCTTCTTCCATATAAAAAATAACGGTTTGCTGCTCACTGTTATCCATCACTACAAGTTGATCCTTTTCAATTTTGTAGTGCCGGATCAAAAAAGTGCTTGCGCTGGGAGATTTAAGCTTTACCATTCCGTCCTCATTAAAGGTAAAACTTGTCTGCATTTTCGCAATAGATTCCATGGACATCCCATTAGCAAGACGAAGATCCACGCAATTCCATTGTCCTAAAATTTGATCTTTACTGATAACAGCATGCGTATCAATCTTATCCTGAGAAGTCGATTCTTGCGTCTTGTCGCATGCAATCACAGTTACCATCAGCATAACCAGCAAAAGCCACATCAATTTCTTCATAAAAACCACTCTCCTTATTTTTTCTTATCCAGCTTCTGGTTCCAGCGCACCCAGTCGTTTAGATCCTCAATGGCCATAAACGGCATCGGTTTTGTGGCTGTTCCGTCAGGCTGGATAATAATTTGCTGCATGGACTTTACGATATATGTCCATTCTTCCATTGATACGACATGTGGACCGGCAACCGGATGCGGTCCCAGCACTTTGGTTGGTTTCACGATTTGCGGAGATTGAGAAGCAGCATCCTGTTTTGGAGCGCTGCTTACTCCTACTTCGCCCCAGTATACTTTAACCTGTACAGTATCATCTTCTGCAACATTTACCCTGTAAACAGTGCCGCGCACACCGGCAACGGCCGTTTTTGTTGAAACTTCAAAACGTCCCTTTTTACCGAAGATTTTTGATACATTTGCCCAAGTTTTCCCTAAAACCATACTTACATTTATATCTCTCTGTTTTGTCTTTCTGTCGAACTCAACACTCACAATCTCAAAAGTTGTAAGTTCATCAAAACGTATCAGGCTGTTGTCAGGCAGTTTAAGCTCTATTCTGGAACTTTTTTTTGTGCAGATTCGATCTCCATTGGTAACGTAATCTCCCAAAGCCAGAGGCCGGGCTTCTATCATCCCTTTTTTAATCAGATCAACTTTTCCTTCAAGCAGGGTAACCTCTGCTTTTTCCCCTTTAATTTCCACTGAAAAAGCATCATTGTCAGCCTGCGCGGAAAAAGGAAACAGAAGAACAAAAAGAAAAAATAAAGGTATGACTCTATTTGAAAAATACCTCATAATTATATACTCCGAGTTAATAATCGGGGGTAAGAATTAGATGGGGTTATGCAAAGTTCTTTTAATCTTAATCCTTTTAATCCTTAAGCCCCTTAATCCTTACTATAGCTGTGATTTAAGCATGCGAATACTTAAAAGCGCGTCGGCGCCTGAAACCGGACCCATCTGGTCAAACTCTCCTGTCGCAAGATCCTTTGCCACCATAATGCCGCGTGTGGTACAAATCATAACAGCATTAAAATACGGAAGATCATTTCTCAAATCCGGAAAAGGGGAAACACTGCCGATAAACCTGGTGGCCAGATCATCAACACCGGTAAGCTTTACAAGAATATCTTCTATCATCATTGCAAATTCCGCGCGTGTTATAGTCTGATACGGCTTATAGGTGTGGTCTGGAAAAGGCTGGA
>JAFCZU010000445.1 GCA_019314185.1 Deltaproteobacteria bacterium
TCTGATGACAACTCAAGTATAAGAATTAAATTCAAAGAAAATATATTTATTTAACACCCTGGAAAGTATATCTAAAAACTCACAACATAACTAAACTGGCAACATAATGACCCCTTATGGCTTCTATATTTCTCGCTAATGCGCCTTACTTTTTAGAAGAAAGATACGGAAAACTGGCCAGAGTCGGCTCTACTCTCCCTCATATGGGGCTGCTTATGTTAGGAGCTGTTTTGCGGAAATCCGGTCATAGCGTTCGTTTATTAGATGCTTCCGCTTTGGGATTGACATATGAAGAAACCATTGAAGAAATAAAAAAATTTCGACCGGAAATAATTGCTCTAACTGCTGTTACCCCCTCAATCGCCAAAACTGTAAAATTGGCACGTATAGTCAAAAGAATCTATCCGTCCATACCAATTGTGATAGGAGGTCCGCACTTTACAGCAGTCCCCGATAAGACGCTTAAAGATTATCCTGTTTTTGACTATGGCATAATCGGAGAAGGCGAACATACAATCGTTGATCTGATTGAAACTTTGGCTGCCGGCAGAGTGCCTTCAGCTATACCAGGAGTTGTCATAAGAAAAAATGGAAAAATTTTCTTTTCTCCCCCGCGTGAGCCTGTAAAAAATATGGACTCTCTTCCTTTTCCTGCATGGGATCTTCTTGACGGCTTTCCTGATAGCTATCATCCAGCTCTTTTTAAATACAAAAAACTCCCCGCAACACACATCATATCTTCAAGAGGCTGTCCCAATAAATGTATATTTTGTGATACTTCAGTTTTCAGCCGCAGGATCAGATTTCACAGCCCTGAGTATATTTTGGAATTAATTGATTATCTGATAAAGAAATTCAATATCAAGGAGATTGTTTTTGAAGATGATCAATTTCTTTTAAAGAAAAAAAGAGTAGAAAAGATATGCAAAGGAATATTGAAATTAAAAAGAAATATTGCATGGAGCTGTAGCGGCAGGGTTAATTCGGTAAATGATATTGCATTGTTAAAACTGATGAAACACTCTGGTTGCTGGCAGATAAATTACGGTATAGAATCCGGCAATCAAAAAATTCTCGATTTTGCCAAAAAACAAATTACGATCAATCAGATTAAAAAAGCTGTAAAATTAACTAATAAATCCGGAATCTTAAGCAAGGGATATTTTATTTTTGGACTCCCATACGAAACAGAAGAAACCATGAGAAATACCATCGAGTTTGCTAAAAACATACCATTAGACGATATAAGTATATTTATGCTTACTCCTTTTCCTGGTTCAGAAATGTACGAAATTGCGAAACAACATGGGAAAATAAACAAAGATTTCGAAAAAATGAACCTGCTCGATGTTGTTTATGTGCCGAACGGTTTATCTAAGAAGAAGCTCCTGTATTACCAGCAACAGTTCATGAAAAAATTTTATTTGCGGCCTCGAATAATCGGAAACTATATCAAGAGACTTCTCGTTAATCCTCTAAATGTTTTTAATATGACAAAAGCGTTCAGCGCATTTTTAAACTCGGCATTCGGAAAAACATCAGATCAATAAACTGCCCCACAGCAAGCTACGGGGTATCGCACACCTGATTTTCACAATCTAAACGAAGCAAGCTTCGTGGAATTTAACCCAATAACTCACGCCTGTCTGCATAGCAGAAACGCACAGGCAGAAAAATCTGTGTAATCTGCGTAATCTGTGGATTAAAATATAAATGAAAGACAACATGCCATTAGTAACAGTAATAATTGTTACATTAAATAATTTAAATCTGCTCAGAAACTGTTTGACCAGTCTTTATGCTCAGGATTACGGAGCAATAGAGATTATTGTCATTGATAACGGGTCTGGAAAAGATGTGCGTGGCATGCTGGCCGCAGAATTCCCGGAAGTTCACATGGTCAGGCTTGATAAAAATTATGGTTTTGCAAAAGGAAACAACAGAGGTATTGAAATAGCGCAAGGCGAATATATCGCATTAATCAACAATGATGCCGTGGCCACGCCTCAGTGGATAAGCTCTCTAATTACAACAATTGAATCTGATGCAAATATCGGAGCTGCAGCCTCCATTGTTATTGATGGAAATAAGCCAGAAGTTTTGGATTCATGCGGTGTCGGCGTAGCTCTTGACGGTATGTCACGTCAGACCATGCGTGGTATACCTGTACCTCAATTGACTCAAGCCAAAGAAATCCTCCTGTTTAGCGGATGTTCCTGCTTGTTGAGAATAGAAGCTTTAAAGGATGTCGGCCTTTTTGACGAAGACTTTTTTGCCTATTGTGAAGACACGGATCTGGGACTCCGCATGCGCTGGGCAGGCTGGAATATAGTAGCTGCGCCAGGCGCTTATGTTTATCATCATTATTCCATGACCGGCGGAAAATTTTCTTTGCAAAAAATTTATTGGGTGGAGCGAAACCATTTCTGGGTAGCGATAAAAAACTTTCCCTGGTTTCTTCTAACTCTTCTTCCGATTATTACCGGATGGCGTTATATTGTACAGGGATATTATGTCTTAAGAAGCGACGGAGAACTCAACAAATTTACAGAAAACAATTCCTTGCCGGCAATAGTTTCGACTTACTTAAAAGCGTATGTTAATATGCTTACAAAACTGCCGGTTATGTTACTAAAACGGCAAAAATTCCGCAAAAAGCACCGTTTCAGCAATATGGATATGTTCCGTTTGATCTGGAAGTTTCGTTTGTCTATAAAAGAAATCATCGGCAACTGAACACAAGACTGTTTTACATAAAAAATACGTAACTGCTCACATTATTAGCCTGACCACGCGGCTACCTTTATTATAAAACTAAAAGTCGATAGACAAACTGTAGCAAATCTAAAGCAATCAAGATGATTGCTTATTGCATGATTTAGCTTAACTTTTTAAAAAAGATAATTTGACAAGCCAATAGTTAATATTTAAGATGTGACCCTTATGTTGCGAGTTTCTCTAACCTACTGAATTAACAAAATTTAAGACCAAAATTCAAACAATTCCATATTCCTTTATATAACAAGA
>JAFCZU010000446.1 GCA_019314185.1 Deltaproteobacteria bacterium
ATTACAGCCGGTATTAAAATACAGAAAACAGTTAGAAGAACGTCTGATGTTTGAATTCGCAGATAAAAAAAGGAATCTCGATCGTGAAAAAGAAACATTGAAAAAGCTGAAAAGAGAGCGGGCGGGTTTTATTTCCAGATTGGAAAAGATGGGCGAGAGCAAGCTGAGTGTCGCTGATGTTTCAATGTATCTTTCTTATATCAGCCACATGAAAGATGAGGAAAATCACGGGGAAGAGATTGTTCATCAGGTTGGAAAGGAGCTGGAAGAGAAAAGAATAGAGCTTGTTAATGCTTCAAGAAAAAGAAAAATTCTGGAAAATATTAAAGCGAAAAAATTGAAAGAATATAGGTTGTCTTTAACTAAGGGGGAACAAAAAGAGCTGGATGAAGCTGGAATCTTGAAATTCAGAGGTCAGAGAAACAGTAATCTTTGAACCCTGAACGCTGAACCTTGAACCTGGTAACGGTGTGAAAAATGAAGAAGTTAATAATTGCCTGTAAGATTTTGATATTATTTATTGTTTTGGTAAAGATTGCCGCAACCGCAAACTCTTTTCTGACTGTAACTGAGGCTGTGGCTGATTCGCCGGTTACGGTAGATCTATCACCTGCTGTGAGGGACGTATTCGAGGACAGCTTGTCAGAAGAAAGGAAGCTTCTATCTTCATTGATGGAGAAGCAAAAGGCGCTCAATGACCGGGAAAACTTTTTACATTCAGAAGAAAAAAGATTAAATTTGTTAAGAGATGAGATACTTTCCAAAATTGACAGCCTGCAAGAGATAGAAAAAAGGTTAACAGCGCTTCTTGAAATGGTTGAGGAAAGAGATGATAGAAAATACAAGAGCATGGCAAAGATTTATGAATCTGTTCCTCCTGCCAGGGCGGGTTCCATGCTGGAAAAACTGGACATCAGGACGGCTGCTGCTATAATTATGAACATGAAAACTAAAAAAGCGGGCGCGATATTGGGACATGTAAATCCAGCCAAATCTGTAGAGATAACGAGAGAGATAACGAGAGATATAACTACCCGTGTGAAATCGGTTGAGTAGTTCAGAAACACACTTGTTAACCCTTTACTCAACCACTTAACCCCTCAACCCCTCAACCCCTCAACCCTTCAACCCTTCAACCACTCAACCACTCAACTGTTTGACCACTCGACTAAATACGGCATTTCTTTCAAGTCAACAGGCAATATTTGCCTCACTTTGAATTTCCATTCCATATTATTTTTATAACGTCTTGATCATTCCATATTATTTTTATAACGTCTTGATATTAAATGTAATTCTAAGATGCCGAGAGGGTGGCATGTCTTTTGCTTTTACCCTTTTGTAAGGCAATTGGCAACCGTTCGCGTTTTGCAAATAGCAATTTTGGGACTTTTTACGAGGCCATCAATAATGACTGACTTCAATCTGGTGAATTTAAAACAAGACAGCAGTCTTTCGGACGCATCTGAAAAATTGCGAAAAGGCAAGACCGGCAAGAAAACGGAGCAGATGATGCCGTTTGTCTGTGTAATTGGTAATGCATGCCGTGCAACGACACAAAAAACGGTGGGAATTCCACCCGATCTTCGCCACGGCAAAGGAAAGATTGGGGCGTGTTCCAATAAAGGTAATGCGATCAGGCAAGGTGGGGTTTTTAATATAAATCCAGAGAATAATATTCTGATCGCTGGGAAGAATAGGACGGAAAAAACAAATCAGTTATTGAATAATATCTTAGGCGCGGGGAAGGGTAAAACGGAAAAAATGAATCAATTGTTACCGGTGAAAGGCAAGGGAACAAAAACAAATAGATTGTTTTCCGGTAAGATTGATTTGCTGTCGAAAAGAGTTAACAAAAAGCAGACTGGGGGAAAAGTTAAAAATCTACAGGGGAGTAGTGGCTCTAAGAAGAGCAAAGTCGGAAAGGATGAGATCAGGGATCAGAAGTCGGAGGTCAGAGGTCAGAAGTTGGAAGTCAGGGTTCAGGGGGCAGGGAGCAGGGAGCAGAAGTTAGAAGTTGGAGAGCAAAGGGCAAAGACAGAGGATGCTCATGAACTTTTGAAATTCGGCTTGAAGAATGCGGATGCCGTGAAAGGAAAGACCGTAGTTGGACAAAATTTCAAGACAGGAAAGATAGATGTTGCTGTTTCGAGAGAGGGTGCTTTCAGAGAGAGTTGGGTTAGAATAAACAACGTCCTGGTCGGAGGCCAGAGGGTAAAAAACAGAGGTCAGAGATCAGAAGCCAGAAGTCAGAAGTCAGAAGTCAGGGGTCGGAAGGCAACTATGAAGGATGCCACGGGACGTTTGAAGTCCAGTTTGAAGAACGCAGTTGCTATGAAAGGAAAGATCGCAGTAGAGACTGACAAAACAGAAAAAAATCCTTTTATACTCACAAAAAACGACAACTGCAAAAATGAAATTAAAGATATTCTGAGACACTCAGGTCTTAAGAGTGAAGAGACTATGGAGATTCTTCATAGAAAAATTTCGTTGTCGTCGTATTCATCAACGCATTTGGATAAGATTTCTTCTGCTGTTGGATATCATCATACCTTTTCAAGTGGTAGTTCAGCGGTCGTTAATGAGAGTGTGAATAGTTCCGGCATAGAACCTCATGTTTTGATCAATCAGATTACAAGCGTCGCGAAAAGGTCTGGGAGGGTGAGGATTATGCTCAATCCACCCCGTCTTGGCACACTCGATGTGGATGTGCTTGTCAGGGATAATAAAGTGCATGTTATTCTGCGAGCTGAGAATAATGATGTCAGGCAAATATTGCAGTCAAATATAGAAAGTCTCAAAAGCTCTCTTCGCAATCATGGATTGGTTGCGGATAGTATAAATATATCTGCTCAGGAAAAATCGGATGGCGCTGATCATGGCGCTGATTATAGACCAGGGCAAAACGAAACATTATTTAAAGAAGGCGGAAATCGGGAAGGGAACCAGGAAGATCATGGAGGGGAGAGAGATTTCTTGAATAATGACTCCTCATTGTTTGAGGAGGAAAACCCTCGCATCTTTAGTGATGGGCGTGTCAGTTTGTTTGCGTGAATGCTCAGGAATAAAGGCATAGAGGCACAGAGGGACAAAGGGACAGAGGGGCAGAGGCACAGAGGGACAGAGGGACAGAGGGTTAGAAGGTTAGAAGGTTAGAAGGTTAGAAGGGACTGAAAAAAATGAACATCGAACATCGAACGTCCAACATCGAATGGGAAAAGATAAGGAAAAGATGAACATTGAACGGATTAAAAGACGAACGTCGAACATCGAACATCCAACGTCCAACATCGAATGAAAAACAAAAGAAACAGAGGTAGGAGGTCAATTCGTATAAATCCCCTCTATCAAGAGGGGTGGACGCGAAGCGGACGGGGTGTGTAAAAATTTGCGGAGCGGAGCGACATCATTATTCGACGTTCGATGTTCAATGTTCGATGTTGGACGTTCATCTTTCAAAACAATGCTGTATGGAATAAATGCAATCTGTGAACGTTTACAAAACAACTTAGCGTTTATGTGGATCAGGAGGATATAAAATGTCAGGTGTAGAAGGTATAATCGGCGGCAGCAGCGGAAGTTTGCAAACTCTGGAGACGAGTGCGATGGGGAAGGATGATTTTCTTAAAATGATGATAGCCCAGCTTCAACATCAGGATCCTCTTAATCCGCTCGACGGCACGGATTTTACAGCGCAGCTGGCTCAGTTCTCCAGTCTTGAACAGTTGAGCAATATGAACACTCAATTAGAAACCCTGGGGCTTTATCAATCCTCGTTAAATAATGCCCAATCAATAGGTCTCATCGGCAAGGAAGTAACCGCGAGAGGCAATAGCATCAAAGTGGATGGTACATCTGCCGATCTTACTTATAATCTACCAGAAGGGGCTGGAAAAGTTATTGTCAGTATTTATGATGAGGCAGGTAGCCTTGTGGATACCCTCGAATTAGGAACTCAACACGAGGGGGAAAATTTAATTGTTTGGGATTGCAGTAATGTTGCAGCCGGTAATTATACATTCGAAGTGTCTGCAAGTGATGTTAATGGAGATGTGGTTCCAGCTTATACAATGATAACAGGGAAAGTAATGGGGGTTTCTTTTGAGGAAGGCTCTCCTGTTCTCTCGGTTAACGGGCAGGATATTCCTTTAGGGAATGTAACTTTTGTGAATGAAACAGGATAAAAGATAAAAGCTATGTTATCGGTAATAATATAGCCAATGTTAATACAGTCGGGTTCAGATCCGGGAAAATACATTTCGGCGATATTTTAAGTCAAAGTGTTACTGGTGGATCGGCTGCCGGTATGCAGGTCGGTCGTGGTGTGGATGTAGCTGCCATAACTACGCAATTTTCTTCGGGATCATTTGAAACAACGGCAAATGCCACGGATCTTGCTATTGATGGAGACGGGTTTTTCATAGTCAAAGATGCCGATGGCGGAGAGTATTACACGAGGGCCGGCGCATTTCATCTTGATAATAACGGTTACCTTGTTGACGTCAATTCTCTTAAAGTGCAGGGTTATAATATTACCGGAACCGATCCGACTGAAATTTCTATCGGCTCAAATCTCGACGCTGCGGAGGCTACGGGAGGGACATTTAATGCAGCTCAGACGGTTTACGATTCTCTCGGTGCTGTTCACTCACTCAAATTGACCTTTCAAAAGACGGAAGGAAACGGGTACTGGGGTTTTAAGAGTTATCTCGACAACGAGGCCGCTGGTCGGGTCTTAAGTTTGATGAGAACGGTGTTCTTGAGAAAGTGTACAAAGCGTCAACAACGGAAGCGGAGGTCGACGATGTTAATCCCTCCTATTACGATACTGCTGGCACCGGCACGGCAGAAATAACGCTAAACAATGAGGGCCAGTTATATCAGAGTACAACGTCCGATGTAATTCTCACAATGGGAGACGATGACACTACATGGACAATAGACGGCGATGGCGGCTATGCAGCCCTTTTTGTTACAACGGGAACAGATGCGGATGGCAAGACTACAGTTTTGTTAGATATGGATGGTGCAGGCGGAACTGATATAACCTTTACCTTGACGGATGCTGACTGGCTTTTAGGCGACACAATAGCATTTACCATTACCCAGACGGAAGAAGAGCCTGCTGACGTTAATCTGACGATGCCCACTATTGCTACCGATGCAACTATCGGAAACTCCGGTGTGGTGTCATGGGATCTGGCTGGTACGACAGCGGAGAATGTAACCGGATATGCAAGTACATCTGTGATAAGGACACTGGTTCATGACGGATATTCCTCCGGCTCATTGAAAAGCATTTCAGTGACGGCAGACGGCACAATCAGCGGTTTCTTTACCAAC
>JAFCZU010000447.1 GCA_019314185.1 Deltaproteobacteria bacterium
GGTGTTAAATAAATATATTTTCTTTGAATTTAATTCTTATACTTGAGTTGTCATCAGAATACAAAAGAAATTCTTAGTGGATCATATGTCATAAGCTCCCTGAATAAGAAATTGTATGACAATTAGTAAGAACAATTAGCCCCTCAGTTTTATCCTCCCTCATATCTTAATCTTTTTACTTCCTTATCAGATATCATTCTTCTGCAATAATCCAAATATACATTTTGGGCTTTATGGTAAAAAATACCATGAAGACAATGATTAAATGTGCCAATTGCGGGAGAATGGTTCCTGCTAATCCTCGCGTAAAAAACCAAAAGTACTGCAACAGGAAAGCCTGCCGGCATGTCAGAAAAAACAAATGGAAACAAAGTAAAATAGCATCTGATCCGGATTACAAAAACGATCAAAGGGATTGCCATAAACAGTGGATTGAGCAGCATCCCGGATATTATCGGAATTATCGAAAACAGAACCAGGATTATTGTGATAGAAACCGTGAATTACAGAAAAAACGGGATAAAAAACGCCGTTCAAAACGATCTTGCAAAAGAGACGCGTTAAAGCATTTTTCTGATATCAAACCAGGCAGTTATAAGCTCATACCCTTCAACAGAAAAAGAGACACGTTAGAAGGCCAAATTGTTGTTATTCCAAGGCGTTAAGTGTTTTTGTCAAAATTCTTGCAAAAGGAGACTCGATAGCTTTCCTTGAATTTTGGTTATAAGATGGCCGAAAAATGGAGGTAAACAATGATAAAAACAAAAATACTTTCTCAGGATCGAGTACGCAGGATAACCGGCAGCTTTGCATTTATTGAGCATCGCTTTTTACGTGATGGATTTTGGGAGAATCTCTCCCACCATGAACTATTGCTTTATGTGTTCCTTCTACTGGTAGCAGATCGGAATGGAGTTTCTTACTACAGCTACGATAAAATTTATTTGCTTTTAAGAATTTCCATGGATGAATACCTGAATGCCCGGAATACTTTGATTGATAAAGATTTAATCGCTTTTGACGGTTATTTTTTCCAGGTACTTTCTTTGCCGGAAAAACCTGTAAACCAGCCTTTAAGACTCCTTACATCCAGGCAGCAAATGGAAAAATATGAACCGGCCACGATATGTAATCTTATCGGCCAATCGCTTAAGGGAGACTGAACATGGTTAAGGCGCTATCTGTTTCAGAACGATTAGAAAAAGCCGTCAGTGATTATCTGTTATGGATGATATCCAATGGATATGCTGACAGCACTTGTATGCGGTATCAGCAGATATTGAATCATTTTGCCCATTATATAATCCAAGGGGCAATCCCATGGGATGCTGTTTTTACGTTTGACACATTAAAAGACTTTCAAAAAGAATCCGGGCTTATCCTTGCATCGCATGCGGTAAGGGGGCTTTCCCGGTATCTGTTTAAGCAAAACATAATAAAGAGACCGATAGAAAAACCGGTTCAGCCGTTGCCGGAAGTTTTCGAAGAATACCTCGATTACTATACCCGCGTAAAAGATATCAGTCGCCTTCAGATGTTGCGCACAAGAAGAACACTGACCGCCTTTGGCGATTATCTTGACAAAAACAGCATCATGCTGAAAACGGTCAGGATTGAACAGATCGACGCTTTTCTTGCGGCGCATAACAGGAACTACGTAAAGGGAACCTGCGGAACGCACCGTTCGATACTTCGTGGATTTTTAGCATGGCTGCACCAGAACCGGATATTGAAAAGAAATTTTGCCCCACTGATTATCGGGGCGCCTGTTTTTGCGCAGAGCATACCGCCGAAGTTTTTAAGACCGGATGAAATAAGGCGTTTGTTTGAAAGCTTGACCGGTACTACTGCATTAGAACTCAGGACAGCGGCCATGATTTGCCTGGGATTCTACATAGGGCTCAGGCCAAAAGAAATCAGCCGGATACGACTTGACGACATTAAATTTAAAAAACAAGAGATTTGCATACCGGACCGGAAAAACACAAATCCGGCCAGACTTCCTTTGCCTGATCGTTGCATCAAGGCCGTTGCCGCCTATATTATGGGAGGTCGTCCAGCGACAGACAATCGCAGACTTTTTATCACCGTTCGTGTGCCATACAGGCCGGTATTGCCGGTTACCGTCAGCAAGGATATCGCCGGAGCAATGAAAAAGGCGGGCCTGTCGTCAGCCGCCTACTGGCTTCGTCATACATACGCGCAAAATTTACTGGAAGCAGACGTGTCTTTTTTTGAAATCAAAGAGATGATGGGGCATGACAGCATACAAACAACCAGGCGATATCTCCATGTTCACACAAAATTAATGCGCGAGGTTCTTTTTGATGACGATGCCTTTTAAAAGCTTTCTTTCGCTGCGACTGGAAGAATATGTCAATTACCGAAAAACTCTGGGATTTAAAATAACATCCCTGAAGTCCTATTTAAAGAACTTCGACCGATGTCTTATAAGCGCAGCGTCCCAAATGGATTTACCCCCTTGCTTTTTCCTTGAGTTTAGAAAAAACATCAACGGATCCCCGCGAACGATAAATAGTACACTATCTGCGGTAAGAGGCTTTTATAACTATATGGTGCGAAATGAACATGTGGCCCAAAATCCACTGCGGGATATCCCGCCATATAAAGAAAACGCCTTTATACCGTTTATTTTTTCCCGCAAAGAGACAGATGAGATACTTCATGTCGTGCAGGAACAGATACGCCGTGACAAAAAGTATTTTTTAAACGATATGATGGTGTATACCGCAATCATGCTTCTTGCCAGGTGCGGCATGAGAATATCCGAACCACTCAGGCTGCGTCTGAAACATTATCGCAGACATGAAACTACGATCTATATTGAAAAAACAAAGTTCTACAAAGACCGTTTGATACCGGTTCCAAGGGCGGTATCGGATGAATTGAATAATTATCTTGCCGTAAGAAAAACATTATTTTGCGATGACAATCCTTACCTTTTTCCGGGAAAAGCAGGTAAAAGCATATCGGCCAATCGAATATATCCTGTCTTTCATCAGCTTTTGCGGTAAACACGCTTAAACGGATAAAGGACAAGGGAAAGTCGCCCCAACAGGCGCTGCCGGTTCTTTCTGTCTATATGGGACATAGCAAATACAGATATACGGCTGTTTATCTCAAGTTGACAGATGCTAAACACCGCCGACACCTGGTGGATTTTACCATATCAAGGCAGAAAGAACTATGAATCTTCACGTCTGCCTTTGCAGGTATTTTACAGACTATTTACCGGAAATAAAAGGCGTAAGTCCTGAAACCGTTAAAACTTACAAAGACGCGTTCAAGCTTTTTTTAAAATTTTCATCAAAACATCTTTCCAAAGCGGTTCCTATTCTCAGGCTCGAAGATATTACACCTGCGCTGATCCTCTCTTTCCTTGATTACCTGGAACAGCAAAGAAAAAATAGCACAAGAACACGCAATGCCCGCCTTGTTGCCTTAAAATCATTTGCAAAAATGCTCCGGCTTTTGTACCCGGAACATCGCGAAATATCGGAAATGATATTCAACATACCACAAAAACGTTTTGGAAAACGCCTGATCGGTTATATGGATTATGACGACATACTTCAAGTGTTTGGTTCAGTTGATTTGAGAAAAAAAGAGGGATTCCGTGATTACACAATTCTGCATCTTCTTTTTGACTCAGGCGTAAGAGCAAGTGAAGCTGCCAACATGGAAATCCATTTTTTCGATCCTCACAAAAAGACACTCATCATAAAAGGCAA
>JAFCZU010000448.1 GCA_019314185.1 Deltaproteobacteria bacterium
CTAATAGGACAAGTCCTTAATCAGGCCGAGGTAGCTCAGTCGGTAGAGCAGTGGACTGAAAATCCGCGTGTCGGCAGTTCGATTCTGTCCCTCGGCACTCCTTTAGCTAATTTCCTTGGTATAGGGTTAGTCATTTTGATGGCTAACCCTTTTTTAGTTTAGCCGCAAATAAGGTTCAAGCCTTCATCAATGTATCCCTTGGCCTCCCAGTTGCGGATTTGTTTTTGGGTGACGCCAGTCATTTTGGCTGTGTCACCGATGCTGTAATTCTTTTTTGTTAAATTTTTCATAGAACTAACCTCCTTGAATTATTGTTGAGGGCAAAAAAAAGCCCCTTCTGTATATAAGGGAGGTTAGTTTATTCCTGCGGTTGAAAGATAAGTTTGGGGAAAGTTATTCGTCTCAACATTAGGGGAGGTTAAATTATTATGCCCTGAAGAAAGAGATCGGCAAAGCAGTTCAGTCAGGAATTTAAATTGAAGGTTGTACTGGGATCAATGAGAGAGGAGCTAACCACAAATCAAATAGCAGCTAAATATATTTCACGCTGAAGGGGGGCTGCTGATCACATAATTCAGTGATTAGTTTTTGGAATAAATGAAACAATTGTTTGGATATTTTGCCAATATCCCAACCGTCTGTGAATAAGGCTGAATGTTTGATGTATAGCAGAGATCAAAAGGCGCGGTAACGTGCACATAACCAGATCAATGAACGTGTCCAGATAGAGGGCGGTTGGGGCTGGCGAAGGGCAAGATAACTATTGAGAACATCATCTATTATCAGTGACAAAGCTACATAAAATTTTCAGGATTACAGCATCTGCTCGTTGCAAAAAATTTCTTCCAGAAAAAAAAGGACCGCTGAGACATAGCTAACAGTCCTTTTTCATTTTTCTTCAACACGTTAAGCGATCGGCTCGTCATCAAAACCCTGCCTTCGCAAAGAAAATACTTTTTTTTATTATCAATAAATCATATCATTTCAAGTTGTTATCGTGGGAAACCACAATCTCTACTGTTGCAGAACTGCTATTATTTGAATCATCCGTTGCAGTGATTACTACAGAATATACCCGGCCATTCCCACTGCCAGACCTTTCAGCTCGCAATAACAACTGGATCAACCCCATCTCCTGATTGATTACTGGAATCGTCCAATCAGGGGCCATATCCCCATCGCCTAAATCTTCTTCAGGTTCGTTGCTTGCTACAGTTGCAATCAAGGTTACTGGCAATCCACTGTTGTCGTTAGCATTCGCCTCTATTAAAATATCAATCATTTTGTGATTTGGCGGCCAAAGAATGCTCTGACTTGGAACTGGTGCCAGGGTAGGAACAGATGTATCTACAATCTCAAGATTAATGTCGCTCATAACAGTAGCGTTGATATTGTCATCTACGTAAAGAGCAATGATGTGTTGTCCCAGACTCAATCCTGAAATAATACAGGAAGGCAACTCAACAGGGAATCCTTCAGCAAGGGCTTGAACAGTTCCTGTGCAAAGCACATCTGTATCTTCCATCCATTGATAATCAAGCATATCTCCGTCAAAGTCAGATACTTCTCCACATAAGTTTATTTCAGCACCATACGCATACACTCCACCACCGCAAGCGGCTGCTTGAGGTGCAGAATTCTCTATTGTCAGTATCATTTCATCTGTGGATGTTACTTGTCCGTCAGTAATTTCCAAGGTTAGGGTATAAGTGCCTATATTCGAGAAAAGTGATACCAGCTCGAGTGGGCATGACCCATCTTCATTCACGAAATTCCAGTCCGTTAGGATATTTTCCTCCTCACGCCAGCGATATTCAAGGACATCGGGGGAGTCAGGGTTACTCGCAGTGCCTTGGATAACAGTTGATGCAACAGCCTCGCTGGAAATGGCGATGTTCTCTCCGGCCTCGGCCATAGGAGGATTTCCTGGGATCGCAAGAAATATCTCAAAATTAGTTTGACCACCCAGGAACTGCCTCACCCAAACAATATAGTTGTTGTTATTTAACTGAGGCCCCAACTCCCCGTAATCGTTGTTTGTTATTTGTATAATTTCTAAACCGTCATAGAGGAAAATTTCCCAGTCATTTCCGTCTGATTCCGCCCATGCAACGTAACCATTATCATTGATCTTATAATACCCACTGATTGACCATGAGTCCGATAATTTGGTGGTAGTGGAACCATCATACAAAAAAATCCCTTCAGAACTGTGCCACACCACATGACCGTTATTATTTATTTGGGGCTCCCTATCATCATAATCGTTATTAGTAAGCTGTGTGATCGTACTGCCGTCATATAGGAATATTTCAATATCTGTCCCATCGCTTCTGTCCCAGACTACATAACCATTATCATTTATCTGGGGGTTGTTGTTAAAAAAAGGCGAAGTTGTAAGGCTAATAACCTTATTGAGAGTTGATCCGTCATATAAAAATATGGCAGATGCATTGAAGAAGCCTAAGTGTATTCCCCCCTGCAAGACCACTTGGCCTTGATTATTTATCTTTGGATTTCTTAAAGTGATGTAAGCATTCGGATATTTATCAAGATTTGCTACAAATTTTGTTATGTTTGATCCATCATAAAGAAAGGAACCTGCAAAAACTGCATTTACGTCCATCTTGATGTATTCTTCCCATACTACAAAGTCATTATTATTAAAATCTACGGCCCGTTTAAAATCTGTCTCAGAGTTTGTCAATTGCGTGATGTCTGTGCCATCGAAAAGGAACAATTCTTCATTTGTTCCATCCAACTCAGACTGAGACCAGAGGATATGGCCGGTATTATTTATCCAGACATCATCATCAGAAAGGTTATTATCTGTAATCTGATAAGTGGTTAAACCATCATAAAAAAACACTTCATTGTCGGTTCCCCCAGCACCAAATATATCCCCTCCAAACCAAGCTACTTGGTTATTGTCATTTATTTGGGGGCCGTAATCGCTTCTGTCGTTGTCTGTAAGTTGGATTATTGTGTAATCTTGAGCATATGCAGTTAACGTAAATGTAAAAATTATCCCTACTGAGAATAGTAAAATTAATCTTAATTTTTTCATGCGGTTACCTCCTTTGAATTAAAAGATGAGGTGATAAGTAATCGCTTTTTCGACCCACGTCAAAAAACAGAGCGACTATGCCGAACCACCCCTATTTTTGGCAGATAATTAACCATCGTTTGGGGCCAGGAAATTCCTCTTTCCTGACTGCCATTGTTACATCTTCGACCTCACAGATTGATTTATTGTAGAAACTATTTTGTGCCCATAATCACATATCGGCATAAAGAGCGTAGTTGGATGAAAAGACCTGAACTCCATGGGTTTTAATTAACTTACTGATCTTAAATACCGGAATACCCGTTTTAATGCCAAGAGCCTTGGCTTCGTTTGACCTGGCAATAACACAGCCGTCATTATTGGAAAGCACTACAACAGGCTTTTTGGCAAGCTTTGGATTAAAAACCCGCTCACAGGAGACATAAAAGTTATTGCAGTCTACAATGGCAAAGGCAGGAAGCATAAGTCATTACCGTCAAAGAGGATGGATTACGTTTGTTACTACACCCCAGATCTCGAAATTTGTTTCTTCTTCTATCTGCATGGGCTTGTAGTTTTCATTTTCAGGCATCAAAAAATTTTGCCTTTTATAATACGAATCCTTTTTACTGTTAAATCACCGTTAACTACGGCGATTACGACTTTTTTATCAGCAGGTTCGATGGCGCGATCCACGATCAGGATATCTCCGGGATGTACCCCAGCATCGACCATGGAATCTCCCGCGACCCTAACAAAAAATGTTGCAGCAGGATGCTTAATAAGGTGTTTGTTCAGGTCCAGCTCGCCTTCAATATAATCTTCTGCAGGGGACGGGAATCCAGCTTCAACCGGAATCATGAACAAAGGGCGTTCGCATTCGGTTGACTGGTCAGGATAGTATATGGCATCTATATTTGCAGGCATGTTATCACTTCTAAAAAAACGAAATTAGTTTATAAATTTATCATACCGCATTTTCTGATAAAATTATAGTAAAAATATAGAGTGCTTTAGGCTCAAGATATCTTGCCACAAATCACCAGAATGTTGCCGTGTGCTGCATATATCCATACTGAACACTTACTTTTTAAAGTTAGCTTTAACTGCTTGTTTTGTCAATGAAACAGGATGAGAATCAATTGATACTGCTAAATGACATCTTCTCGATCCTTGCGGTCTCTCTCAAAATCCATCTTTTTCTCAAGTTCCCTACGCTTTTTTTCCTCCAACCCTTCCTCATATGCCCATCCCATTGCTCCACCATGTTAAGATGCGAATAGTGTAACGCTTGATACCCATTTCACTGACAAAATAGTGTAACGCTTTTTCCCCGCCTTACCCTGCCCCAAAAAATTATTAAATACCCCGCCTATCCCGCAAATATTGCCATAAACATGAAAAACATAATGACCATTTTGATTTTTGACTTGACATTAAGCCTATATTTTTCTATAGCTAATTAAAATTGAACTACATCAAATTGTCCCCAATTGGGGACAATTATCATATCAATTACGAATATAACTCCTTGAAATTTAATCAAATATTTATTTTATACCCCCTACGCATTCAGCTCTAAAAATCCTTTTTCAAAATTAGTAAAAAAATACTCAAATTCTGAAATTTTGCTAAAGCGTTACACTATTTTGTTACTCCTACAAATCTGCGATAGTGTTTATCCTGCTGAAATTATGGGTAATACTTATTTTTTAAAAAATGTGAGGAAAGAAAAAAGCGTTACACTATTCGCAACTTAATACACCAAGAAGAAAGGCATCTTTGCCAGTGAATTCATCATCCTCTGATTCAGCCTCATACGGTTCATCATTGGATTTATTGTCATCATCAATAAGGTCATCCATTTCAAGGTTTTCCTCAAGGCTGTCCTCAAAAGAATCCTCATCCATGAATTCGCCTTCATCGAAATCCTCATCAAAATTATCAAAAAAGTCTTCCATTTTTTCACCTCCTGAAAACAAAAAGCCCCCAAAACTGGAATATCAGACAATGAGGGCTTTCGTTTCTGTTTAAGATTATTATTGTTTTAACTCACACCCCTCCTTTTTTGCTGTTTTTTTCTGTCTAAAATCTTCGGCAGATACTCGAAAACAAACTCAATTCCTTTGGTCATAGGAATACCAAGTGCCCAGGAAATTCGCCTTAAAGTGGAAGATGATTTCATGCTCAACTCTGGGGTATATGCCATTGCTCTTTCACCTCCTTTCAAACGCAAAAAGGGCGGCTGCCTTTTAAGACAAACCGCCCTCTTGCTCTGGTTTTATTGATATATGTGTTTACTACTGATTACTAAACTTTAATTAATGGCCCTTAACAGATAGCCGTGGGGGCTATAAAGTATACCTCACGAAATATTCCCTTATTCATATATAAGGGTGCCGACGACAATAAATCCGGTTAGATTCTGATTGATGACAATGATGAAAATGGCAGGAAATATATCGGCGGATGCCGCCAAATCAAAATAACCACGATGCATTGTAGTTCTATGAATGCTAAAAACTCGCTAACAAAAGTGGGTCGCCTTACTAAATAAAATATTACCG